>NZ_LZKC01000442.1:0-1301 GCF_001672685.1 Mycobacterium sp. E2462 | reverse complement strand
ACCGTCTGCGGCGGCGGCGCTTTCGGCGGCGGCTCGGTGGTCGGGATGGTGACCGGCCGGCGCGGCGGTGGGGCCGCGGGCGGTGCACCAGCGCCGCCAGCGGGGGCGGCGCCGATCATCGACGCGACGATGGTGCCGTGCGCGTCGCAGTCCGACAGGCCGTCGCCACCCATGATGTAGTCGCCACCCGGAATCAGGTGCGGGAACCGTGGGTGCGGGCTCACACCGGTGTCGATGACGGCGACCTTCACCCCGGCGCCGCGGCCAAACTGCCACGCCTCCTGCAGGTTCAACATGTCCATGTACTTGGGCTGTACGTGGAAGTCCGAGCCCGGCAACACGCCGACCTCGGTGCAGTAGGCGGTCTGCTTCATCGGGGCCGGTGGCCCCGGCGGGCCGTCGGGCGGCACCGCCCCGGCATCAATGGTCGGCGGCGAGACGGCGTACGCGGGCGGCATGCCGCCCAAGGCGCCGGACGCAAGTAAGACGGCGGCAAGGGCCGCGCCGGACGCGCGACCCCGCCACCTCTTGTCGTTAGCGGTAACGGATGGCTGCATAGACGTTCATCAACCACAATGCCAGCGGGAAGATCGGCATGAGGCAGAGGTATTCGATCCATTCCACGAACTTGCGGAACAGCGGGCTGTAGATCGAGTTCGGCACCACGGCCGCGGACGTGAGGCCCGCCGCGGGCAGCAGCACCAGGATCGCCGCGCTGATCGAAACCGCGAGGCCGGATTGCAGCACCAGCGCGTACCGCAACACCACCGCGGCGACGATCAGGACAGCGGTTCCGGCCAGGGTGATGGCCTGCCAGCGGTCGACGTAGGAGCGGCCGCGCAGCATCAGGAAGCCGGCGCTGAAACCGGCCAGCAACACGGGCAGCCAGCGCTGGCCGGTGTGCGGGTCCGACAGCGCGGTCAGCGAGACGATCATCAGCACGCCCAGCCCGGTCAGCAGCCCGGTCAGGAACGAGCGGGCACGCTCGGCCTGGGTCAGCACGTCGCGAACCGAGGCGGGCCCCTCCAGGACCGGCGGGCCACCGTCGGAACGCACCACCGTGGTGGGCAGGTCCGGACGCGCCTCGAACACCCAGCGGCTGGTGGCCGACGGGAACACGGGCAGCCGGATCCCGGCCAGACGGCGGGCGATCGAGGGGGCGCTCTGGTACACCAGCACGCTGACCAGCACAACCGTGGTCAGCAGCGTCACGGCGCTGGTCATGGCGACCATCCGGGCCAGGGCGGCGATCGCGGTCACCAGGCTCACGGTGACGATCGCGGTGTAGATGCCCAGCCGGC
>NZ_LZKC01000441.1:0-8773 GCF_001672685.1 Mycobacterium sp. E2462 | reverse complement strand
CGGAAGGCCCACCGGCCCTTGTCGCAGTTCCACTCCTCGTTGACCTCGGGGTCGTCGCCAGCCAAGCGGCGCAACACCTTTCCACGCCGGTGGTCGGTACGCTCGGCGCAGCCGCCCGCGCAGTGCTCGCAGACGCTCGGGCTGGAGACCAGGTCGAACGGGCGGGCGCGGAACCGGTAGGCCGTTCCGGTCAGGGCCCCGACGGGGCAAATCTGCACGGTGTTGCCCGAGAAGTACGACTCGAACGGCTCGTTGGCGTAGATGCCGACCTGCTGCAGCGCACCGCGCTCCTGCATGTCGATGAAGGGGTCACCGGCGATCTGCTCGGAGAACCGGGTGCACCGGGCGCACAGGATGCAGCGCTCGCGGTCCAGCAGCACCTGGGCGGAGATGTTGATCGGTTTGGCGAAGGTGCGCTTGACGTCGGTGAAGCGAGAGTCGGCGCGCCCGTTCGACATTGCCTGGTTCTGCAGCGGGCATTCGCCACCCTTGTCGCACATCGGGCAGTCGAGCGGGTGGTTGATCAACAGCAATTCCATGACGCCGTGTTGCGCCTTGTCGGCGGCTTCCGAGGTCAGTTGGGTGCGCACCACCATGTCGTCGGTCGCGACCGTGGTGCACGACGCCATCGGCTTGCGCTGGCCCTCCACCTCGACCAGGCACTGCCGGCAGGCGCCGACGGGGTCCAGCAGCGGGTGGTCGCAGAACCGAGGGATCTGAATGCCCATCAGTTCGGCCGCGCGGATCACCAACGTGCCCTTCGGCACGCTGATCTCGTTACCGTCGATGGTCAGCGTCACCATCTCGGGCGCAGCGACGCGGTTTCCGGTATCGGCCGTCTGGGTCATGATCCCCCTTTGTCCGCCGTCAGCATGGAGTCTCGGGGGTCGAATGGGCAGCCGCCCCCTTCGACGTGGGCGACGTACTCTTCGCGGAAGTGTTTGATCGACGACATCACGGGGCTGGCCGCACCGTCGCCCAAGGCGCAGAACGACTTTCCGAGGATGGTGTCGGAGATGTCCAGCAACTTCTGGATGTCCTCGCCGGTGCCCTTGCCGGTCTCGAGGCGCTCGTAGATCTGGTCCAGCCAGAAGGTGCCCTCCCGGCACGGAGTGCATTTGCCGCAGGATTCGTGCTTGTAGAAATAGGTCCAGCGCCGCACCGCTCGCACCACGCAGGTGGTCTCGTCGAAGATCTCCAACGCCTTGGTGCCCAGCATCGAGCCGACCCCGCCGACGCCCTCGTAATCCAAAGGGACGTCCAGGTGTTCGTCGGTGAGCAGCGGGGTGGAGGAGCCACCCGGGGTCCAGAATTTGAGCCGGTGGCCTTCGCGCACGCCGCCGGCGTAGGCGAGCAACTCGCGCAACGTGATGCCCAGCGGCGCCTCGTACTGGCCCGGGCGGGTGACGTGTCCGGACAGCGAGTACAGCGTGAAGCCGGGCGATTTCTCGCTGCCCATGGACCGGAACCATTCGACGCCGTTGAGAACGATCGAGGGCACGCTGGCGATGGTCTCGACGTTGTTGATCACGGTGGGGCAGCCGTAGAGCCCGGCGACCGCGGGGAACGGGGGACGCAGTCGCGGCTGGCCGCGCCGGCCCTCCAGCGAGTCCAGCAGCGCGGTCTCCTCGCCGCAGATGTAGGCGCCGGCGCCCGCGTGCACCACCAACTCCAGGTCGAAGCCCGAACCGTTGATGTCGCGGCCCAGGTAGCCGGCGGCGTAGGCCTCGGCCACGGCGTTCTGCAGGCGGCGCAGCACGGGCAGCACCTCACCGCGCACGTAGATGAACGCGTGGCTGGCCCGGATCGCGTAGGCGGCGATGATGACGCCCTCGACGAGGACGTGCGGTGTCGCCAGCATCAGCGGAATGTCTTTGCAGGTACCGGGTTCCGACTCGTCGGCGTTGACCACCAGGTAATGCGGCTTGGCGGCCGCGCCGCTGTCGCCCTGCGGGATGAACGACCATTTCGTGCCGGTGGAGAAGCCCGCGCCGCCGCGCCCGCGCAGCCCGGAGTCCTTGACCAGGCCGATGACCGCGTCGGGCTCCATGGCCAGGGCCTTCTTCATCGCCTGGTAGCCGTCGTTGCGCTCGTAGGTCTGCAGCGTCCACGACTGCGGGTCGTCCCAGTACCGGCTGATCACCGGCGTCAGCGGCGTCGACTGGGGTGCGGTCGGGGCGGCCATCACTGTCCTTCCGCGGCGTGGTCCGGCGCGGGGGGTGCCTGCATCCGGAGTTCCTTGGCCACCTTCAGGCCGGCCAAGGTGGCCGGCCCGGCCCCGCCCTGGCCCTGATCGGGCCGCTCGTCGGGCAGGCCGGCGAGGATGCGCGAGGTTTCCCGGAACGCGCACAGCGGCGCGCCCCGCGTCGGCGCCTCGGGCGTGCCGGCGCGCAGCGAATCCACCAGCCGGCGCGCCGATTCGGGCGTCTGGTTGTCGAAGAATTCCCAGTTGACCATGATCACCGGCGCGAAGTCGCACGCGGCGTTGCATTCGATGTGTTGCAGCGTGACCGAGCCGTCGGGCGTGGTCTCGTCGTTCCCGACGCCCAGGTGTTCCTTGAGGCTGTCGAAGATGGCGTCACCGCCCATGACCGCGCACAGCGTGTTGGTGCACACGCCCACCAGGTAGTCGCCCGTGGGCCCGCGGCGGTACATCGTGTAGAAGCTCGCCACCGCCGAGACCTCGGCGCCGGTGAGTCCCAGCTGCTGCGCGCAGAATTCGAGGCCGGCGGGCGTCAGGTAGGAGTCCTCCGACTGCACCAGGTGCAGCAGCGGCAGCAGGGCCGAGCGCTTGTTGGGGTAGCGGCCGATGATCTCCTTGGCGTCGACCTCCAGGCGGGCCTGCACGTCGGACGAGTACGACTGCGGCGCGCCCTCGACGACGAACGCGTTGGGTTCGTCCGGCGGCGGCCCGAGGCGCAGGAAGACGCGCTCGCCGCTGCCGCTGACGTTGGGTTCGCTCATCGGTCCACCCCGCCCATGACCGGGTCGATGCTCGCGACGGCGGTGATCAGGTCTGCGACCATCCCGCCCTCGCACATCGCGGCGACCGACTGCAGATTGGTGAACGACGGGTCGCGGTAGTGCACCCGGTAGGGCCGGGTGCCGCCGTCGCTGACCATGTGCACGCCGAGTTCACCGCGCGGCGACTCCACCGCCGTATACACCTGCCCTGCAGGCACTCTGATGCCCTCGGTGACGAGCTTGAAGTGGTGGATCAACGCCTCCATCGAGCCGCCCATGATCTTCGCGATGTGCTCGGGGGAGTTGCCCATGCCGTCGGGGCCCACCTTGAGGTCCGCCGGCCAGGCGATCTTGCGATTCTCGATCATTGTCGGGCCGGGCTTGAGCTTGTCCAGACACTGCTCCACGATCTTGATCGACTCCCACATCTCCTTGACGCGAATGATGTAGCGCCCGTAAGCATCACACGTGTCGGCCGTGATCACGTCGAATTCGTAATTCTCGTAGCCGCAGTAGGGTTCGCTCTTGCGCAGGTCGTGCGGCAAGCCGGTGGCCCGCAGAATCGGTCCGGTGATGCCCAGCGCGACGCAACCGGTGAGGTCCAGGTAACCGACGTCCTGCGTGCGGGCCTTCCAGATGGCGTTCTCGTTGAGCAGGTCGCCCATCTCGCGCAGCACCTGACGCAGCGGTTTGAGGGCGTCGGCGATTTCGGTGTGGGCGTTGGGCGGCAGGTCCTGCGCGACACCGCCGGGCCGGATGTAGGCACTGTTCATGCGGAGGCCGGTGATGGATTCGAACAGGGTCAGCACGATTTCGCGGCCGCGGAAGCCGACGAACATCGGGGTCATGGCGCCCAATTCCATGCCACCGGTGGCCAACGCGACGAGGTGCGAGGAGATCCGGTTGAGCTCCATCATCAGCACCCGGATGACGTTGACGCGTTCGGGGATCTCGTCGGTGATGCCGAGCAGTTTCTCCACGCCCAGGCAGTAGGCGGTTTCGTTGAAAAACGGCGACAGGTAGTCCATGCGGGTCACGAAGGTGACGCCCTGCGTCCAGTACCGGTATTCGAGGTTCTTCTCGATCCCGGTGTGCAGGTAGCCGATTCCGCACCGGGCGTCGGTCACCGTTTCGCCTTCGATCTCCAGGATCAGCCGCAGCACGCCGTGGGTGGACGGATGCTGGGGGCCCATGTTGACCACGATGCGTTCGCCGGGATCGGCCGCGCGGGCCGCCTCGACCACCTGGTCCCAGTCCTGCCCACCGGCGACGATGACCTTCTCGGGGCTGTCCGAGGCGCCGGGCGCCGAATCCGTGACGGTGCTCATCAGTTGTACGCCCTCCGCTCGTCGGGTGGGGGTATCCGGGCACCCTTGTATTCGACGGGGACCCCGCCGAGCGGGTAGTCCTTGCGTTGCGGGTGGCCGTGCCAGTCGTCGGGCATCTCGATGCGGGTGAGCGAGGGATGCCCGTCGAAGATGATGCCGAAGAAGTCGTAGGTCTCGCGCTCGTGCCAGTCGGTGGTCGGGTACACGCTGTACAGCGACGGGATGTGCGGATCCCCGTCCGGCGCCGCCACTTCCAGGCGAACTCGGCGATTGTGTGTGATCGACTGCAGCGGGTAGACGGCGTGCAGTTCCCGGTCCTTCTCGTGCGGGTAGTGCACGCCGCTGACGCCCAGGCACATCTCGAACCGCAGTGGCGGGTGGTCCCGCAGGCGTTGCGCGACCGCCGGCAGTTGTTCGCGGCGCACGTGCAACGTGAGCTCGTTGCGGTAGACCACGACTTTTTCTATCGCATCGGCGAATTCGACACCGCTGCTTTCCAAAGCCTGGGTGAGGTTGTCGACGACCTCGTCGAAGTAGCCGCCGTAGGGGCGCGGGCTGCTGCCCGGCAGCAGTACCTCGCGGACCAGCCGGCCGTACCCCGAGGTGTCACCCGACCCCTTGGCGCCGAACATGCCGCGTCGCACGTCGATCACTTCTTCGTCGTTGCGGCTGACCGCTTCTCCCGGGTCCTGATCCGGCGAGCTCATCGCAGCAGCCCACGCATCTCGATCGTGGGCCGGGCCGACAGCGCCGCCTGCTCCGCCTCGGCGATCGCGGTCTCCCGGTTGACGCCGAGCGGCATCTCCTGAATCTTGTCGTGCAGCTTGAGGATTGCGTAGAGCAACATCTCGGGGCGCGGCGGGCAGCCGGGCAGGTAGATGTCGACGGGCACCACGTGGTCGACGCCTTGGACCACCGCGTAGTTGTTGAACATGCCGCCCGACGACGCGCAGACACCCATGGCCAGCACCCATTTGGGTTCGGCCATCTGGTCGTAGATCTGCCGCAGCACGGGCGCCATCTTTTGGCTGACGCGGCCGGCGACGATCATCAGATCCGCCTGGCGCGGCGTCGCCGAGAACCGCTCCATGCCGAACCGCGCGATGTCGAATCTCGGCCCGGCCGTGGCCATCATCTCGATCGCGCAGCAGGCCAGCCCGAAGGTGGCGGGCCACAGCGAGTTCTTGCGGACGTAACCGGCGACCTTCTCCAGCGTCGACAGGAGGATGCCACCGGGCAGCTGTTCTTCCAGGCCCACGTCTTACCTCAATCCCACGTCAGGCCGCCGCGGCGCCACACGTAGGCGTACGCCACGAACACCGTCAGCATGAACACCACCATTTCGACCAGCGCGAACGTTCCCAACGCGTCGTAACTGACCGCCCAGGGATACAAGAACACGATTTCGATGTCGAAGACGATAAAAAGCATTGCGGTCAGGTAATACTTCACCGGGAACCGCTGGCCGGGGGTCGCTTGGGGGCCGCTGACCGACGTCTCGGTGGGCTCGATCCCGCATTCGTAGGCGGCGAGCTTGGATTTGTTGTAGCGCGACGGGCCGACGAGGCTCGCGATCGCTACCGAGCCGACCGCGAAGGCAAAGGCGATCGCGCCGAGCACCAGGATGGGTATGTAGACGTTCAATTCGCTCCAAGATCCGTCGTGCGGGCCCCCCGGAGGCGGCCAGGCGGTCACCGGGCTGCTGTGACGTACTGGGTCTGAAGCGCGCCACAGTGATCTTCAACATAGCGTTGCAGCGCGCGTCGCGCTTGCTCGGGGTGGGGCCTGCCGTCACCAAGTGGCGCCTGGGACGCCTGAGACGGGCGTGCGGCGAGGAATCGAGGTGGCCGTCGGCGACGGTGGCGAAGAGGGGCGACGGCCGGCTGCCGCGCCCGTTTACCGAGGTCGAAGGGCTAGCGGGTAGGGGTGCGCAGCAAGCCGATGACGGTGCGGCCCAGCACGATGGGGTCCAGCGGGTGCGGGACGGCGGCCTCGGCGCGCGACCAGCTGGCCAGCCACGCGTCGTCGGGCCGGCCGGTGAGGACGACGATCGGCGGGCAGGTCTCGAGTTCGTCCTTGAGCTGCTTGGCGATCCCCATGCCGCCGGTGGGGGTGGCCTCGCCGTCGAGGATCGCCAGGTCGATGCCGCCCTCGTCGAGCCGCCGCACCACCATGGGACCGGTCGCGACCTCGACGTAGGTCAGCTCGGGCAGGTCGGGGTGTAGGTGTTTACCCAGCGCCCGGATCACCTGCTCGCGGGTCTTGGCGTTGTCGCTGTAAACCAGGACCCGCAGGGCCACGGTCGAGTCGGGGCTGGAGTCGGACACGGTGCAGATGGTACTGGTGTCGTCGCCGTTTTATCGGGATGCCCGCACAAAGATGGCGTCGGCCGCCACGGTTGCTGTCGGGGCCATCATGCCGAGCCGGTTCCAGCCGAGCCCGAATTGCGCCCGATCGAGTTTGGTTTCGCCGGCGACGCGGATGGCGCCGTCGTCGAGCTCGGAGATGGTGACGGGCACAGGGAGCGAGGCGGTGTTGCCCTTGATCGTGAAGTTTGCCTGCAGGTCGGCGGCTTTGCCTGCGGTCGGGTGCACCGCGGTGACGACGACGGTGATCTCGCCGTAGCGCTCGACGTCGAAGAAGTCCGCCGAGCGCAGGTGCTCGTCGCGGCGGCCGATGCCGGTGTCCAGCGAGGCGGCCCGAATGTCGACGCGGCCGAAAACCGCTCCGGCGTCGGTCAATTGACCGTCACCGCTGAACTCGGTGAACCGGCCCTTCACGCGCATCAGGCCCCACATGTTCCGGATCGCGAACGTGATGGCCGTGCGGTCCGGCACCAAGGTCCACACGCCGGTCAGCTCGGGATCTTTCAGCAGTGACTCCAAGGTTGTCATCGGCTCCCCATCTGTCGCACCCGCGTCGTCGCGCAGAATCTAACCCCTCGGCGGGTGGCGGCGCGACGCCAGCGGGATCGCCGCGCCCGCCGGCCGCGTCGACCAGGCCGCCGCGGCCGGCCCCGATCTCCTTGCGCGGGCGTCAAACGCATTGTCCGGCAACGTCGTTCGTGGTGGTGCGCGCCGGGGGACTTAGCCCGACGACTCGTACCCCGGGTGCGCGACGGCCAGGCGATGTCGCACCACCGTGCGCAGGCACGCGACGACGTCACCGGCGCGCCCGTCGAGCCGGCCGGCCCGGATGGCGGCGGCGAGCTCCTCCTCGTCGGCGAACCCCAGGTCGGTCAGGGCGGCGCGGGCCTCGGCCTCGCCCTCGTCCAGGAGTTCGCGCTCGACGATGCGCAGCGCGTTGGCGGCCACCCGGGCGTGGAAATTGACCTGACCCGTGGTGGCCTCCCGGACGTCGGTCTCCAGGAATTCGGCGACGGCGGCGACGAGTTCGGCCGCGAGCGGGCGGCCGTAGGCGCCGATCATCGGGGGGCCTCGTCGAGCAGTTCGAGCAGATCCCATTCGGTCTCGCAGACCCGGCGGCCGATGGTCGCGAGCTCGACCGAACGCAGTTCACCGCTGAGATGCCGTTCGGCCTGGAAGCGGCAGATGACGCCCCACCGCAGCGTGGCCAGCACCAGCCACCAGTGAAACGCCACCCGGTCGACGGTAGTCGCGCTGGCCTGTTCGTAGGCGCGCAGGAAGCTTTCGACGCTGCCGAGCCCCCCGGCGCCCTGCCCGGCCGGGGCGCCGAACCGCCAGGCGCGGATGCAGAACCAGGCAAGGTCTTCACACGCCTCGCCGAGGTGCACCAGCTCCCAATCCAACACGGCGGCGAGGTCGGCACCGTCGACGATCAGGTTGCCCATCCGATAGTCCCCGTGCACCAGCACCGTGGCGGTCGGGGCGGGCCGGTGCGCGGCCAGCCAACGAAACGACCACTCGAAGGTGGCCGTCGTGTCGTCCATGGCGTCGAGCCGGTCGCGCCACTGGGCGAGCTGGTCCTCGTGAGTCAGCCGGGGCACGCGTGGGTCGGCGCGGTGGATCGCGGCCAGCGCCGTGGCGCACTGCCCGAGCAGCCGGGTGCGGGCCGCGTGCCCACCGGCGGCGTCGAGCTGGCGTTGGATGCGCCGGACGATGGTCTCGCCACGGACCTCGTCGCAGATGAGATACGGGGTGCCCAAGGCGTCAAGGGAATCGGCGGCGATTAGGACGTGCGGGACGGGCGCGCCCGCCGCCGCGGCGGCGGCCTGGGCGCTGGCCTCGAGCTCCATGCCGGCGTGCACGGCCTCGGGCGGCCCGGTACGCAGGATGAGCGAGCGGCGTCGTCCGGCCAGGTCCGCGTCGAACGCCCAGGTGGTCCGGCTGGCGCCGCCGGTCAGGGCGCGCAGGTTCTCGATCGCGGGCTCACCGCCGAGCACCGGCGCCAGCACGCCGCGCAGCGCGAGCGCCAGGTCGACGGCGGTGGCCGCGCGGCCCGGGCCCGTCACTTTGCGCCGAACTTCAACAGGCGCTGGGCCACCCGGCGGATCTGAATCT
>NZ_LZKC01000440.1:0-1271 GCF_001672685.1 Mycobacterium sp. E2462 | reverse complement strand
TAAAGAGGCCGACGCCGCCGTCCTCACGGTCGCCTACCGCAAGCTGCCGAAACACCAGATCACCGACGCGATCGACGACGGGATGGACGGGCTGCGCTGGCTGCAGCGGCACGGCTTCGACGGGGATCAGGTGGTCGTGGCCGGTGACTCGGCCGGCGGTTACCTGGCCTTCATGACCACCCTGTTGGCCATCCGCAACGGGGAGATGCGCCCGGCGGGCGTCGCCACCATCTCGCCGTTCACCGACGCGGACCCGGCCCGCAAGCTGCGGCACCGCAACGCCCGGAAATGCTCGATGTTCACCCGTCGGGCCTTCACCATGTTCGCCGAATACCTCAGCCGCGCACAGGTTTTGGAAGACCAGAGCGATTCTCCCGGCAAGGTCGCCTCGCCGGTGGACGCCGACCTGACCGACCTGCCGCCGGTGACCATCCACGCCAGCGCCGACGAGTTGTTGCTCGCGGACGCGGAATTGATGGCCGAGCGCCTGGAGGCCAGCGGTGTCCGGTGCGACCTGCACCTGTGGGACGGGCAGATTCACGACTTCCCGCTGGCCGCCGACATCCTGCCCGAAGGCAGGCGGGCGTTGCGCTACATCGGCGCCTTCATCAAGGACGTGACCGACGTCGGCGCGCCCGCGCACCGGGCCCGCCCGTGGCGGCCCGGGATGCCCACCCCCGCTGCGGCGGTCTAGCCCCGTCGAAAAGCGCACGCGCGTAATGGGATTCGCTGTCCGCCGGCCGGCTGCGCCCGGCCGGCGCCGCGTCGAGGGGGCGGCCACGCCTTTACTTGTCGATGCTTCACCCGATGCGGGCGGACGCCCCGCGCCGACGACGCGGGCGCCGGACCGCTCCGGCTGCCGTTACAGTTGGTCCCGATGAGCCCACCAGCCCCCCCTGCGCTGACCGTGCGGTACGAGGGAGCGGAGCGCACCTTCGCGGCCGGCAACGACGTGGTCATCGGGCGTGACCTGCGCGCCGACGTCCGCGTCGCGCATCCGCTGATCTCGCGCACCCACCTCATCGTGCGCTTCGACCAGGGGCGCTGGGTCGCCATCGACAATGGCAGCCTCAACGGCCTGTACGTCCACAACCGTCGCGTGCCGCTCGTCGACATCCAGGACGGTCTGCGGGTCAACATCGGCAACCCGGACGGGCCGGCGCTGACCTTCGAAGTCGGCCGGCACCAGGGATCCGTCGGCAGCCCCCCGCTGACCACCTCCGTCCCGCTGATCAACACCCCGAGCGGGCCGGTCGCCCGGGTGCCGCAGG
>NZ_LZKC01000439.1:0-10738 GCF_001672685.1 Mycobacterium sp. E2462 | reverse complement strand
TCGCCGACCCGCAGGACCGTGACCGGCGGCTCGCCAACGCCCGCGGCGTCCTCGCCGACCGGTTTCCCGGGGCGCAGACCATCGACGTCCCCATGCAGTCGCGGTGCTGGCGCGCGGATCGGATCGCCCGCGGCGGCTAAGCGCGGCGCTTGCCCGCGGCGCGCGTCGATGCCGTAGACAGCGAGAGGTTAAGCGCGTAACTTCGGCCGCATCCCTCGACGAGGAGGTCAGGCATGTCGGTGCAAGCTGTGCTGGACGAGGTGCGCAACCGCCGCGGCACCGGGGACGTCATCCCGGTCTTCGACCCGGCGACCGAGGAACAGATCACCGAATTCGCCGACTGCGGCGCGGACGCCGTCGACGAGGCGGTCGCGCGTGCGAAGGCGAGCGCCGAGTCCGGGGTGTGGTCGGGCAAACCCGACTACGAACGAGCCAAGATCCTATGGCGCATGGCCGATTTGATCGACGAGAACGCCGAGCTGCTGGCCGAGCTGGAGATGCTCAACGCCGGCATGTATCCGGCCCAGGCCAAGATGCAGGTGGCCGTCGGCTCGGAGTGGTTCCGCTACTACGCCGGCTGGTGCACCAAGATCGACGGCATCGCCCGCGACGTCAACACCGGCGGCCTCACCGGTGTCGACTCGCACCTGCACACCTATACGCTGCGCGAGCCCTATGGCGTGGTCGGATTGATCTTCCCGTGGAACGGGCCGGTGTTCAATTTCTGCGCGAAGTTGGCTCCGTCGTTGGCCGCGGGCTGCAACAGCGTCGTCAAACCCGCTGAGGAGACGCCCCTTTCGGCGTCGGTCCTGATGCGGTTGCTGGCCGAGGCGGGGGTGCCCGACGGGGTGGCGAACCTGGTCAACGGCTATGGACATACGGTCGGTGCGGCCATCACCGCGCACCCCGACGTCGAGAAGGTCGCGTTCACCGGCTCCACCGAAGTCGGCCGGGCGATCGTGCACGCCGCGGCCGACAGCAACCTCAACAAGGTCACCCTGGAGCTCGGTGGCAAGTCCCCGGTGTTGATCTTCGACGACGCGAGCGTCAAGAAGGCCCTGACGCTGGCGGCGTTCGGCGCGTTCGTGCACTCGGGGCAGGCCTGCGTGTGCGGGTCGCGAATCTTCGCGCACCGCAGCGTCTATGACCGTGTGGTCGAGGGCATGACGGCGATTGCCGACGCCATGAAAATGGGCGCTCCCCACGAGGAAGGCACCATGAGCGGCCCGCTGATCAGTCGAAAGCAGCTCGACCGGGTGCTCGGCTACCTCGAGCAGGGCAGGGCCGAGGGCGCCGAATTCGTCACCGGCGGTTACCGATTGGACCGCAAGGGGTTCTTCGTGCACCCGACGGTGGTGACCAACGTGGACCCGGACTCCAGCCGGCTTTTCCAGGAGGAGATCTTCGGCCCCGTCGTGACGATCCTGCCGTTCGACGACGAGGACGAAGCCGTCGCGTTGGCCAACAACAGCTCCTACGGGCTGGCAGCGACCGTGTGGACCAAGGACCTCGGCCGCGCCCACCGGTTGGCCAAGCGGATCAAGGCCGGGACCGTGGGCCTCAACTGCCAGTTCCAGTACGACCACTCCATGCCGTTCGGCGGATACAAGCAGTCCGGCTGGGGCCACGAATCCGGCAAGGCCGGGCTCGAGACCTACCTGCAGACCAAGATCGTCTGGGCGCAGCTGTAGCGGGCCTACGCCTGCGGCCCCTCCGAGGGCGGCCAGTGCGTGCCCGGTGAAGCATCGCCCGGCAGCTCGTAGTCCCCGCGGGACAACGGCACCCACCGCTCGCTGGGGGCGGGCTGCTTCGACGACGGGAAGTCGCGCAGGCTGCCCGTCGGCTTGGCGTCCCACTTGGCGAAGGTCAACGGCGTCTGCAGCCAGGCGTGCAGCAGGTTGTACGCGGCCTCCAGCGATTGGATGTGGGTGCGCTCCCACCCGTGGCTGCCGTCGAGTCCGAAACCGACCAGCGCCGCGCGGGTGTTGGCGCCCGCCTCGATGGCCGCCGCGGCGTCCGACCGGTAATAGCGAAAAACGTCGCGCGCGAACGGGATTCCGCACTCCTGCGCGAGCCGGCACAGTTTGCGGGTCAGGTGATAGTCGAACGGTCCGTGCATGTCGGCCATCGGGATCGTCACGCCGTCCTCGAGGGAATGCTGGCCGGGCGCGCACACCGCGTTGTCCACCGACACCAGCTCGGCGACGTCGGCGGGCAGGCCGTGGCTGGCCCCGTGGCCGACCTCCTCGGTGATGGTGACCATGATCGTGGTGCGGTGCGGCAGCAGCACCTTGTTCTCGGCGAAGTTCTTGGCCAGCGTGAGCGCGATGGCCACGCCCGCCTTGCCGTCCAGGTGGCGCGAGACGATGAAGCCGTCGGCCGTGAGCTCCGGACTGGTGATCAGCGCGACGAAGTCGCCGACCTGCAGGCCCAGCCGGACGAGGTCCTCCCGGGAGGACACCTTGCGGTCGATGCGTACCTCGACGTGCTCCCAGCCCGTGGGTTGGGTGTCGATTTCGTCGCCGAACGCGTGCCCGCTGGCCTTCAGCGGCAGCACGGTGCCGGTGATGAACTCGTCGGGGTCGTCGATGAAGATGCGCACGCGGGCCCCCGCGGCGAAGCGCGCCGAGAAGGTACCGACCGGCACCAGCTCGAGGCGGCCGTTGTCCTTGAGCTCGCGCACCATGCAGCCGATGGTGTCCGAATGGACCACCACCGCCCGGTCGGTGGTCCGCGACTCGCCGGCCAATTCGGCGGTCAGCGCGCCGCGCCGGGTCAGCGTGAACGGCACCCCGAAGTCGTCGAAGATGTCGCCGATCAACTGCATCACCGCGTCCGTGCGCCCCGACGGGCTCGGGGTCTGCAACAGCGCGAGCAGCGTGTCGATCATCCACGCGCGGTCGGCCTCGGCCATGGCCGCGGTTGGGCCCACGTCATCTCCTCTCGGGTCGTCGAAACCGCGTTCAACCTACCGTGTAGCCGACCGCGACCGGTCGGCCCGGGTTCTCGCGGCGCGGCGGTCTCACCTGTTCGCGATGGGGGAACGTCCCCGGTTACGACTGTGCAGCCGGCGCCGGGGCGGCGCAACCGCGCCCGCCGGTCAGGACTCGAGTTCTAGGATGCGCTCGGCGAGCGCGAGGATGCGCTGGGCGTCGCGCACGTGCAGGCTCTCGATCATGCGGCCGTCGACGGTGATGACACTGGTGCCCGCCGCCCGCGCCTCGTCGTAGGCGGCGACGACCTTGCGTGCGTGGGCGAGTTCCTGCTCCGAGGGGCCGAAGACCGCGTTGGCGGGGCCCACTTGGGACGGGTGGATCAGGGTTTTGCCGTCGAACCCCATCTCCCGGCCCTGCCGGGCCTCGGCGCGAAACCCCGCTTCGTCGGTGATGTCGTTGAACACCCCGTCCAGCACGGCCTTGCCCGCCGCCCGCGCCCCCAGCACGGCCAGCGACAGCGCGGCGGCGATCGGCGCCCGGCCCGGCACGTGCAGGCCGTGCAGGTCGTTGACCAGGTCGTTGGTGCCGATGACCAGCGCGGCGAGCCGCTCGCTGGCCGATGCGATCTCCTCGGCACGCAGAAACGACTTGGGCGTTTCGATCATCACCCACAGGTGCAAGGACTCCGGTGCGCCCAGGGCGTCGAGGGACGCGGCCAACGCCCGGACCTGTTCGCCGCCTTCGACCTTCGGCACCAGCACGCCGTGCGCTGCCGAACCGGCCACCGCCGCCAGGTCGTCCTCGTGCCACTCGGTGCCCAGGCCGTTGATGCGCACGACGACCTCGCGGGGCGCATAGCTGCCGGTGCGGACCGCCTCGCACACCGCGGCCCGCGACTCGGCCTTGGCGTCCGGTCCCACCGCGTCTTCGAGGTCGAACACCAGCACGTCGGCGGGCAGGCTCTGCCCCTTCTCCAGCGCCCGCGGCTTGTTGCCGGGCAGGTAGAGGGCCGATCGGCGGGGGCGCAGGCTCGGTGTCATGAAGTGTGCTTTCTCCTCGTGGCGTCGAGACCGACGTTATCGTGGTGCCGTTTCGGGCCGGGCCGCGCTAGCGTCGATCTCGACGGCCGCGGGGCCGCAACGCGCAGGAAGGGGAATCGATGTCATCGTCCGGAACGGCACGCAGCGAGGGCGACAGCTGGGACCTGGCCTCGAGCGTCGGTGCGACGGCCACCATGGTGGCGGCGTCGCGGGCGCTGGCCTCGCGGCAGCCGGAGCCGCTGCTCGACGACCGGTTCGCCGAGCCGCTGGTGCGCGCGGTGGGTCACCCATTCTTCACGCGGATGCTCGACGGGCAGGTCCCCCTCGACAGTGACGACATGCCGATGACGCTGCGGCAGCGGTCCGAGCAGATGACGGTGCGGACCCGTTTCTTCGACGACTTCTTCGGCGCCGCGACGGCCGACGGCGTGCGCCAAGCCGTCATCCTGGCCGCCGGGCTCGACGCGCGCGCCTACCGACTGGCCTGGCCGCAGGGCACGGTGGTGTTCGAGGTCGACCAGCCCGAGGTGATCGCCTTCAAGACCGAGACCCTGGCCGGGATCGGCGCCGAGCCGACCGCGCAGCGGCGCACCGTGAGCATCGACTTGCGCGACGACTGGCCGCAGGCCCTGCGGGACAACGGTTTTGACGATACGGCGGCCACCGCCTGGATCGCCGAAGGCCTGCTCCCCTACCTGCCGCCCGAGGCCCAGGACCGGCTGCTCAACAGCATCACCGCGCTCAGCGCGCCCGGCAGCCGGCTGGCCACCGAAAACATCACCGACATGGGCGTTTTCACCGACGAACGCGCCCGGTCGATGCGCGCGGCCTGGCGGGACCACGGCCTCGACGTCGACGTGGCCGAACTGGTGTGGTTGGGCGCCCGTCCGCCCGCCGCCGATCACCTGAGCGCCACCGGCTGGCGCGTCACCCAGTTCCCCACCGAGCAGTTGTATGACCGCTACGGATTCGTGTTGCCGGACAACGAGATTCTGGCTTCCTTCCGGCGGGCGATCAGCTATCTGACCGCCGAACTGCAAGGTTAGCGCTTGGATTCCCGCCAGCCCCGCTCGAACGGGAGGCGCCACGCGTTCGGCGCGATGAGCTGGTGAATCGCGTTGGGGCCCCAGGTGCCCGGCTGGTAGAGCTTGGCCGGGGGCGGGTCCTCGAGCAGCTGTTCTGAACGCTCCCAAAGGGATTCGATGCCCTCGGCGGTGTTGAACAGCGTGTGATCGCCGCGCATCGCGTCGAGGATCAGCCGTTCGTAGGCCTCCAGGACGTCGACCACGGTGTCGATCTCCTGCGAGGAGAACTGCATCGACAGCTTGTCCAGCTTCATTCCCGGGCCGGGGCGTTTGCCGTAGAACGACAACGACACCTTCGAGTTGTCGGCCAGGTCGAAGGTCAGGTGGTCCGGGCCCTGCGTCCCCACGCCCGAACCCGGCGGGAACATGGTGCGGGGAGCCTCCTTGAAGGCGATCGAGATCACCCGGATTCCCTCGGCCATCTTCTTACCGGTGCGCAGGTAGATGGGCACCCCGGCCCAGCGCCAGTTGTCGATGCCGACCTTGAGCGCGATGAACGTCTCGGTGTCGGAATCCCTTGCCACGCCGTTCTCTTCGCGGTAACCGTAGTACTGCCCGCGCACCACGTCGGAGGGCTTGATGGGCAGCATGGAGCGGAAGACCTTGTTCTTCTCCTCGCTGATGGCGAACGGCTCGAGCGCCGTCGGGGGCTCCATCACCACGAACGCCATCACCTGGAACAGGTGGGTGACCACCATGTCCTTGTACGCGCCGGTCTCCTCGTAGAAGTTGGCGCGTTGGTCCAGCCCGAGGGCTTCGGGGATGTCGATCTGGATGTGGTCGATGAAGTTGCGATTCCAAATCGGCTCGAACAGGCCGTTGGCGAATCGGAACGCCAGGATGTTCTGCGCGGCCTCCTTGCCCAGGAAGTGGTCGATCCGGAAGATCTGGGATTCCTCGAAGGTTTCGTGCACGAAATCGTTGAGGGCGACCGCGCTGGACAGGTCCGTCCCGAACGGCTTCTCCATGACCACCCGCGACCGTTCGACCAGCTTCGCGTCGCGCAGCATGGTGATGACGTCGCGCGCCGCCTTCGGCGGCACCGACAGGTAATGCAGGCGGCGCACGTTGTCGCCGCCGAGATTCTCCTCGGCTTGGGCGACCGCATCCGCCAGCGCCTGAGGTCCGGCGCCCTGTGGCACGTAGGTGACGATTTTCTCGAAGTTGGCCCATTGTTCGGGCGTCAGCTTGTGGGTGCCGAAGTCGTCGATCGCCTTCTTGGCCAGGTCGCGGAAGTCGTCGTCGCTGAGGTCTTCCAGCGAGGTGGCGACGATCTGGATGTCGGGGGCGAGCTCGGACTGGTCCAGGTAAGCCAGGCCGGGCAGCAGCTTGCGCTTGGCCAGGTCACCCGTGGCGCCGAAGAGGACGATGACGTGCGGGTCGAGCGGGTCGGCCTGGTGGCGGTGCGGGCGTCGGTCGGGAGCCGGGTACGAGATGGTCTGCGGTTTCTGGGTGGCCACCTCTGCGATACTTCCATTGCCGCGCCGCTATGTCTCGTCGTTCGGCGTCTCGCCGTTCCGCACGGCGGGTGCACTGCGACGTCCGTCGCAATCCGATTACCCGCGTTGCGGCGGGGTATGGGATGGCGGCGGATTTCAGCGGTGGGATCCGTGCCCTTGCCACTCCAGGAAGGCGATATGACAAAACCCGACGAAGACCCCGTGAGCCGCGCTCAGCAGCTGGAGAACATTGTCGACGAACTCGAGGAGAAGGTCGCCGACGACCGGGAGGCCGCGGACGTGCCGGGCAAGCCCAGCGAGCGCGAGAACACCGCCACCCGCGGCTCGGAGAACGAGCCGCCGGACTGAGGCCGCTCAGGCGTTGTGCAGGGTGACGGTGTGCGCCTTGAGCGCCGCCAGCGCGTCGGGCGTCGGCCATTCGGTGGCGCGGTACCTCACCGGGTTGAGCCCGACCACGGGCAGGATGCCCACCACGTCGACCACGGTGGCGAACGGTACCGAGAACGTGTCGGAGACGTTGGCCGGGTCGCCGGCCAGGAACGTCACGTAGTCCGTCTGCGGCAACTCCCACGGAATGCCCTGCCCCCAGACCGCGGTGGTCCGCATCCCCCAGGACGTCTCGACGATGCGCGCCGCGCCGACGTACTGCGGGAACATCTCGCGCTCGTAGTGCTCCCGAAGAAACTCGGTCTGCTGCCGATATTCGTTGGCGGCCAAGATCGTTCGTGCCCGCAGCGCCAGGTCACGTAGCGGGTGCGGGCCGGCTTGGTCGAACGGCACGATGGTGCTGCCCTCGAAGGTGTAGCCCTGTGGGGAGATCGGCACGGAGGCGTCCCGGTACATCTGCTCGGCGATCGAGAACAGCTCCGGGGCCACGTCGGGGGCGTCGGTGCCCAGGAGCAACGCGCCGTCGCCGGGGAAGAACACCAGGGGTCGCGGGCCGCCGGGGACGGACAGGGAGCCCAGCCAGCCGGTGGCCAGGATCATCGAATCGATGTAGGAGCTGCCGTCGGCGTCCCGCAACAGGAACCTTTCGCCCGGCGCGAACGTCTGTTGGCGGGCGGTGAGGTTCTCCCGGGCGACGGCGAACGCCTGCTCGCCGCTGATCCCCCACGCGGTGGTCTCCTGCGGGGTGACCATGGCGCGCGCGTCCGGCAGGTCCACCACCACCAACTCGCTGATGAACGGCAATACCTGGCGCACCCAGGGCTGTGCCTCGTTGTTGACCAGGTGGTTGACGTAGCTCTGCGGCCGCAGCACCGGGCGCAGCAGCGGCTGCGCCTCTGCCCACTCCAGCGGCGGTTCGGCCGGTTCGTCGCTTGGGATGTCCACCATGAGTGCTTCCTGGGAATTGATGAGCGAACACCGGCACGTTACACCCCGGCGGTCGCCGCGAGCCGTCGTTTGGTCGCAACCCGCCGGGCGCCGCGGGCGCGGCGGTCGCGGGCCCGGCCTACCCGGGGGCGGTGGTGGCACCGGGCAGAACGGTGGGGCTGCGAAAGGCCTTGAGGTGCAACGCTATCGGCGGCTGAGCGGGCGCTCAGGCGTGGTCGCGTACCGCGTCGATCGCGCGGTAAATGCGCTGTTCGCTGACCGGGCGGGGCGTGCCCAGCTGTTGTGCCCACAAGCTCACCCGCAACTCCTCGATCTGTCGTCCGATGTCGCGCACCTCCGCGGCCGCCCTGCGCGCCGCGGGCAGGGTCGCGAGCAGTTCGGCGTAGGCGTCCTGCACGGCCCGCACCCGCTGCAGGCGTTCGCGGTCGGCCTGTAGCCCGTGCGGCAGCCGGTCGAGGCGGCGGCCGACCGCGGTCAGGTAGCGGGTGAGGTCGGTGAGACCGCCGACACCCGTGGCGGTGACGAAACCGGTTGGCAACAGCCGATCGAGCTGGGCGCGGATGTCGGCGATCGCCTCCTGCTGGTCGGGCGGCGCCTGTGCGGGCAGCGCGAGGCGGACCCGCTGTGCGGCCGCCAACACGTCTTCGACGCGTCCCAAAACCTGGACGGTCTGCGGCACCAGGGCCGTCGCGACCCTGTCGCGAAGCGCGGCGAAGCCGGCGCGGGTCCACGCGGGTTCTGGCACCAACGCGTCCACCGCGGCGTCGGCGCAGTCCTCGATGAGCGCCGACAGCGACCCGTCGGGGTTGCCGCCCAGCCCCAGCCGGGTGCGCGGGGACAGTTGGCGCTCAACGGCTTTCACGGGTGACGGCAGGCTGAGCCGCAACAGCCGCCGCGTGCCGGGTCCCATCGCCCGGGCCTGCTCGGCCGGCGTCGCGAACACCCGCAGCTCGACGGAAGACCCGGCGTCGACGAGGGCGGGGTACCCCCGCACCGTGCGCCCGTCGATCGTGCGCTCGACCGCACGGGGCAGCTCGTCGACGTCGTCCGGCCACCCGCGCAGGCCCGTGCGCTCCAGCTCAGCCGCCACCGCCTGCGCGACGGCCCGGCGGGCCGGCGTGGTGAGCCGCTCCTGCAGCGCCGCCAGGTCCTTGCCGCGGTCGACCTCCGTGCCGTCGGTGGCCTCGACGGCGAACGTCACCCGCAGATGCGGCGGCAGCTTGTCGAGTCCGAACGCCTCGAGGGGAACGACAACCCCTGTGCGGCGGCGCAATTCGCGCTGCAGCGCCGGCAGCAGGGGTTCGCCCGCCGGGTCGATGTGGGCCAGCACGGCGCGGGCGGTGTCGGGGGCCGGGACGAAGTTGCGGCGCAGATCCTTGGGCAGCGAGCGGATCAGCGCGGTGACCAGTTCCTCGCGCAGGGCCGGCACCTGCCAGGCGAATTCGTCGCCGCCGAGGCGCGCCAGCACGTCGATCGGCACGTGCACCGTGACACCGTCGTCCGCGGCGCCGGGTTCGAACCGGTAGGTCAAGGGCAGCGCGACGTCGCCGGCCTGCCAGGCGTCCGGCCGTTCGGCGTCCGCGGTGTCGGGCGAGCGCAGCAGGTCCTCGCGCGTGAAGGTCAGCAGGTCGGGGGTGCGGTGGCGCTGCTTTTTCCACCATGCGTCGAAGTGCCGGGCGGAGACCACGTCGGCGGGGATGCGGGCGTCGTAGAGCGCGAAGATCTCCTCGTCGCCGACGAGCAGGTCGCGGCGGCGGGCCCGCTCCTCGAGCTCCTCCACCTCGGCCCGCAGGCGCGCGTTGTCACCGAAGAAGTGGTGCCGGGTCTGCCACTGCCCCTCGACGAGCGCATGCCGGATGAACAGTTCGCGCGCCACCACCGGGTCGACGCCGGCGTAGCCGACGCGGCGGCGCGCCACCAGCGGCAGGCCGTAGAGGGTGACCCGCTCGTACGCCATGACCTCGCCGCGCTTGGCGTCCCAATGCGGTTCGCTGTAGCTGCGTTGCACCAGTTCGCCCGCGATCCGCTCGACGGCCTCGGGCTGGATGCGCGCCGCGGTCCGGCCGTACAGGCGGCTGGTCTCGACCAGCTCGGCCACCACGACCCAGCGCGGCGGCCGCTTGCTCAGCGCCGACCCGGGCGCCAGGACGAAGCGCGAGTTGCGGGCGCCCAGGTAATCCCGGTCGTCCTCGCGGCGCATCCCGATGTGGGAGAGCAGGCCGGCGAGCACCGCCGCGTGGACGCGGCCCGGGTCGGCCGGTTCGCCGGTCTCCTCGACGACGCCCAGATCGCGGGCCACGCTGCGCAGCTGCCCCACCAGATCCTGCCACTCCCGCACGCGCAGGTAATGCAGGAACTCCTCGCGGCACATCCGACGAAAAGCGTTGCCCGACAATGCTCTACGCTGGTCACGCAAATACCGCCACAGGTTGAGGTAGGACAGGAAATCCGAATGCTCGTCGGTGAAGCGGGCGTGCTTTTGGCGGGCGGCCTCTTCCCGGTCGTGTGGACGCTCACGCGGGTCGGGGATCGTCAGCGCCGCGGCCAGCACCAGCACCTCGCGCACGCACCCCTCGGATTGGGCCTGCAGAATCATCCGGCCGAGCCGCGGGTCGACGGGCAGCCGCGCCAGGCGGCGGCCGAGGTCGGTGATCGCCCCGCCGGCGTCGAAGGCCCCGAGTTCCTGCAGCAACTGCACGCCGTCCCGGACGCTGCGCCGGTCCGGTGGGTCGAGGAAGGGAAAGAGCTCGACGTCCCCCAGCTGCAAGGCCGCCATCTGCAGCAGCACGGCCGCGAGGTTGGTGCGCAGGATCTCGGGGTCGGTGTAGCGCGGTCGGGCGGCGAAGTCGTCCTCCGCGTACAGCCGGATGCACACCCCCGGG
>NZ_LZKC01000438.1:0-20892 GCF_001672685.1 Mycobacterium sp. E2462 | reverse complement strand
GGTGTGCCGCCGGCACCGCGCGCTGCTGCTCGTCGACGAGGCCCACGGCCTGGGCGTGCGCGGCGGCGGCCGCGGCCTGCTGCACGAGGTCGGGCTGGCCGGTGCGCCCGACATCGTCATGACCACCACCCTGTCCAAGGCGCTGGGCAGCCAGGGCGGGGCCGTGCTGGGACCCGCGCCCGTGCGGGCCCACCTGATCGACGCGGCGCGGACGTTCATCTTCGACACCGGCCTGGCGCCGGCGTCCGTCGGCGCCGCGGGGGCCGCGCTGGCCGTGCTGCGGTCCGAGCCCTGGCGGGCCGAGGCGGTGCTGAGCCACGCGCGCACGCTGGCCGAGATCTGCGGTGTCCCCGCGTCGGAGGCCCCGCAATCCGCGGTGGTGTCGGTGGTCCTCGGCGACCCGGACCTGGCGGTGGCCGCGGCCGCCGCCTGCCTGCGGGCCGGGGTGAAGGTGGGGTGTTTCCGCCCGCCGTCGGTGCCCGCGGGGACGTCGCGGTTGCGGTTGACCGCGCGCGCCTCGCTGGACGCCGACGACCTCGACCTCGCGCGCCGGGTGCTGACCGGCGTGCTCGGCGGCCTCGGTTAGGCCGCGCCGTTGACCGTCGTGGCCGTCACCGGCACCGGCACCGGGGTGGGTAAGACGGTCGCCACCGCGGCGCTGGCCTGTCACGCCCGGCTGGCCGGGCTGGACGTGGCGGTGTGCAAGCCGGTGCAGACCGGCACCGCCGACGGCGACGACGACCTCGCCGAGGTGGCCCGCCTGTCCGGGGTGACCGCGCTGGCCGGGTTGGCCCGCTACCCACAGCCGCTCGCTCCGGCCGCCGCGGCCGAGTGCGCCGGGGCGGCGCTGCCCACCGGCGAGCAGCTGCTGCGCCTGATCCGCGAGCTGGACCGGCCGGGCCGGCTGACGCTGGTCGAGGGTGCCGGCGGGTTGCTGGTCGAGCTCGCGGCCGCCGGCGTCACACTGCGCGACCTCGCCGCCGAGCTGGCCGCCGCCGCCGTGGTGGTGGCCGGCCCCGGGTTGGGCACCCTCAACCACACCGCGCTGACGCTGGAGGCCCTTGCCGCGCGCGGTGTTGCGTGCGCCGGGCTGGTCATCGGAAGCTGGCCGGCGGCGCCCGGGCCCGCCGAGACGTCGAATCGCCCGGCGCTGGCCCGGCTGGCCGCGTTGCGGGCCGCGCTGCCCGCGGGCGCCGGCTCGCTGGACGCCGCCGCGTTCGCCGAGGTGGCCGCCGCCGCCTTCGACCCCGCCTGGGTCGCGAGCCTGGTCGCCTGAATGGTGCACTCGATCGAGCTGCTCTTCGACCCCGACACCGAGGCGGCGATCCGGGGCGTGTGGGAGGCGCTCGACGACGCGCCCGACGTCGTCAGCCAGACACCGGCCGGGCGCCCGCACGTGACGCTGGTGGTGGCCGAGCGCATCGGCGCGGCGGCGGACGCCGCGCTGCGGCCGCTGACCGGACGACTCCCGCTGCGCTGCACCGTCGGGGCGCCGCTGCTGCTCGGGCGCTCGCACGCCATCCTGGCCCGGCTGATCGTGCCGACCGCAGACCTGCTCGCACTGCACGTCGCGGCGCACGGTCTGTCGGGCCCCCACCTGGAATCCGCGCCGGCCCCCAACACCCTGCCGGACCAGTGGACGCCGCACGTCACGCTCGCGCGTCGGGTCGCCGGTCCCACGCTGAGCGCCGCGGCGGGCGTCGCGGGGACCCCGCCGGCGCTCGAGGGCACCTTCGCCGCGCTGCGCCGGTGGGACGGCGACGCGAAAGTCGACTACCTGATCGGTTAGCCGCCGAACAACAGGTACAGGCCGGTGAAGGTGTAGGCGACCATGACCAGCATCATGGTGAGCTGCCCGGTCAGCTGGTGGCCCTTGGGGAGCAGCCGCAACGCCTTGTCGTGCGCCGCGATCACGGCCACGATGTGCCCGGTGACCACGCAGGTCACCTTGACGGCGGCCAGCACCGGCGGGTGCAGCGAGAGCACGTAGGCCACGTGGGCGTGCGCCAGCCCCAACACGTTCCAGCCGCGGCCGAACGGGTCGGCGAGCGCGATGACGGCCTGCTGACCGCGCTCGACCAGGTAGGACAGGTAGTGGGCGAAGATGTAGCCCACCACGATCGGGATCAGCGAATGCGCCATCTCCCCGGGCAGCGCGCGGCGCTGCGCGCGGTCGACGCCGCCGGTCGCCCGGGCCGCGCCGGAGAAGGTGAGGGCGACGACCGCGACGAACACGAGCAGGCCGACCGTCCGCAGCACCGACGACCCCACGGCGGGCGGCATGCCCAGGCCGCGCCCGGCCCCGTCGGCGAAGCCCCGCCAGGTCGGCGAGGAGGAGAAACTGTCGAACGCGGTGGAGCCCAGCAACACCGCCAGCAGCACCACGACGCCGGGCCGGACCGGCAGCGACGGCAGGTGGTCGAGCGGATTGCCCAAGGCGATCATCCCGGTCTCCCGGTTGCGGCGAAACGCCGAAAGCCGCGACACCGCGACGCTGTAGACGCCGAACGGGTCGGCCCGCGCCAGCCAGCGCTGCCCGCACAGCCAGGCCCCGACCAGCATCGCCAGCGCGTAGACCAGCAGCCAGCCGCGGACCCAGGGCAGCGACGCCGAGTTGGGGCTGGCCAACTCCATCCACACGAACGCGAACAGACCTAGCGCGGCCGGCCGGTAACCCCAGGCCTCGGGATAGCCGAGCCGCGGCCGGCCCAGCCGCTCGCCGACGGCGCGGCGCAGCAGCACATACACCGTGCGCATCGGGGAGATCACCCGCCAGACCGGGCCCGCCACCAGCGACAGCGCCACCAACCCGACCCACAGCAGCACGTAGAACACGCCGAGCAGGGCGTTGGCCTCCGAGTCGGGGCCCCACACCCCGGCGGCCACCGCCCAGCCGGCCACCAGCAGCGCCAGTCCGGCGGCGGTCCAGCGGGTCGCCGGGGCGTCGACGACCCGCGTCAGCGCCGGCAGCTCCCGCCCCGGCTTCGCGGGATCGAACCTTGGCCGTTTCCACGCGAAGGCCACCAGGGCGAAGGTGAACGTCAGCGCCCACGCCGCGCCGACCATCGCGTAGGCGTAGGGCACCGGAAGGTCACCCGAGCCGCCGAGGCCGTGCGCGACCAGGACGGTCGCGCCGGCACCGCTCACGGTTGGACTTGGATGGTCGCGATGGTGCGGTTCAGGTGGTGCAGCTCGACCTCGACGTTGCCCGGGACGCCGACCGAGAACTGGAAGCTCTGGTTGGGTGCCGCGGCCACCGGGAACTTGTGGTCGGGCGTCGAGTGCACATGCAGCTCGTCGGTCGCGTCGCTGGTCACGTGCAGGGTGATCTGCTGGTTCACCTTGGCCTGCAGCGTCGCGTTGGTGGGGGTGACCTGGCCGTTGGCGATGGTGACGTTGATGTCCAGGCCGGCCGCGGCCGGCTGCCCGGGTGACGATTTACCGCCGCAGGCGACCAGGGCACACACCAGCGCCACCACCCACGCCGCGACCAGGGTGTTGCGAGCTCGCATCGGTCACGCCGCCTGGGGGGTGCCGGGCATCGGCTGCTTGGCCTCCACCGGTTCGGGCGCTTCGTCGGCGTTGTTGAGGCGACCCGCGCCCCAGGTCAGCGCGGAGATCACCATCAGCGTGAAGATCAACACCACGATGCCCCCGGCGGTGAACAGCCAAGCCGGCGCGCTCTGGTCACGTTCGCGCTGCAGGATCGTCACCTCCAGGACGAACGGCCGGGTGCTGGACGCCAGCGCGGGCACCTCGGGCGCCGGGATGGCGTCGTCGGCCGGCTCCCAGATGGGCACCGCCGTCATGGTGCGGCCGTCCTGCACCCGCAGCAGCGTCTTCCATTCGCCCCACACCGGTACGGGCTGGGTCGACCGGTAGTGCCCCGGCCCGACCTTGGCGAGGCGGTCGATCGTCAAACCGCGGTGGTTCTGCATGCGCCCCTGCCAGGACAGGATGGTCAGCCAATCTGGGTTGTCACTGACGAACGCGGGATTGAGCTGGACGTCGGCCGACACCATCCGCTGGTCGGGCGCGCTGGGCAGGTCCGTCAGCGTGACCGTGGCGGTGTTCTGGCTCGGCACGGTGATGTGCAGCCCGTTGGCCACCGCGCCGCCGATCACCAGCACCGTCAGCGTGACCACCGCGATGCCGAGCCGGCGGCCAGGAAGGCGTTGCCCGGTCAGCACCATGCCGAACATGGCGCCGCACATGCCGGTGAGCACGGCTACCGGCACCGCCGTCACCAGGGCCTCGGCCCACATGCTCGTCGGCCACGGGTAGTGGTAGACGGCCCCGATCCACAGCGATTCCAGCCACAGCCCCGCCGTCCCGACCGCCAGGCCCGAGACGGCGCCGAAGAGCACCGGCCGCGCGAACAGTGGGGTGAGCGCCACGAGCTCGACGACCAGGGCCGGGCCCAGGTAGAGCGGGAACCAGTTGATCGGGGCACCGAGGATGGGGCCGACCAGCAGCGCGACGCCGCCGCGCAGCGCGATCGCGAAGATGGCCGCGATGATCGCGGCGCCGCGGCCCATGGTGACGCGGGCGGCGACGGCCGCCAGCGCGGCGGCCGCGGCGATCAGCATCGGCTGGAACACCAGCCGGAACTGGGGCACGCCGAAGTCGAATTCGATCTGATAGACGGACAGGCCGATGAACAGGCCGCCGAAGGACAGGTAGCGCAGGAAGGTGATGAACGCGCCGTGGGTCACCTCGTCGCCGTCGTGCGCCTCGCCCTCCCGTTCGAGCATGAGCACCGCGAACAGGGAGAAGCAGGCCCCACCGATCATCATCAGATGCGTGGGACCCCAAAGCGTCACGTCCTGGCCGAAGATGCGGTGCCAGACGTCGTCGAGCGGAAACCCGATCATCGCGTAGAGCCCGCAGCCGGCCATCAACACGCCGCCGACGGGAGCGTGCCAGTTGCGCGTGATGCGCACCGCCGCCGGGCCCGGCTTGTCGAAGGGCAGCACGATCGACGTCAGGCCGCCCAAGAACACCCCGAACAACCCGATGATGATGAAGTAGTGCGCCGGGTTTGCCAGCGGTCCGGGATCCCGGCCGTTGCCGATGTGCCAGCTGACATCCCAGATGAACCCGAACAGGGCGCAGATGATCGACGTGGTGAAGATCAGGACCGGCAGCGCCACCCAGTTGGGCCGGTGGAACTTCTCGCCCAACTTGTCGGCAAGACGGGTCAGCCACTGGATGCGGTGCGTGCGGTGCGCATGGCCGATCCACAGCAACGCCAGCGTGATCACGAACGCGGCTATCGAAAGCCCGATCACCTGGTTCAGTCCGGCGCCCCGTGCCGGTGGTGCGGCGAGAAGCGTCAACCCCGTCGACTCCATCGTTGTGCCCTCCAACTCGCGCGGTTCAGTGAACAGCAACTTACTCTTCAGTAAGTTAGGAATCCAGTAGCTGATCGCGGAATGCCCCGCCGAGCGTGTCGTCAATCACCCTTTCTCGTCGCCGACCGAGCGGGTGGGCTCGGGGCCGCCCGCCGCCTCGTCGCCGTCACCGGCGCGACGGTCTTTGAGGGCGACGTAGAGGATCACGCCGACGACGATGACGGCCGGCAGGAACGCCGGAATCGCCAGCAGCAACATGTGGTGGGCTTCGTACTGGACGTGCACAGGAGTCATTGTGCTGACATACCCCGGCAGTCCCCACGATCAGCGGCCGCTACCCTACTTTGAACACTTTTATTCAGGCTGCCACCACGATGGGGCAGGGGCGGCCGCGCGCGCGGCCGCAACACAGATGCAGGGGAGTACCTGGTGACTCAAGCGGCAACTCGACCGACGACCGGCGCCCACGACGCAGACATCCTGGCGGTGGCCAGGGAGCAGGTGCTCGAGCGTGGCGAGGGGTTGCATCGCGAGCAGGTCCTGCGAGTGCTCCAGCTGCCCGACGAGCGGCTCGACGACCTGCTGGCGCTCGCCCACGAGGTCCGGATGCGCTGGTGCGGCCCCGAGGTCGAGGTCGAGGGCATCATCAGCCTCAAGACCGGCGGGTGTCCCGAGGATTGCCACTTCTGCTCGCAGTCGGGGCTGTTCGCCTCGCCGGTACGCAGCGCGCGGCTCGACATCCCCAGCCTGGTCGAGGCGGCCAAGCAGACCGCCAAGTCCGGCGCGACGGAGTTCTGCATCGTGGCCGCGGTGCGCGGCCCCGACGAGCGGCTGCTGGCCCAGGTCGCGGCCGGCATCGAGGCGATCCGCAACGAGGTCGAGATCAACATCGCCTGCTCGCTGGGCATGCTGACGCCCGAGCAGGTCGAGCAGCTCGCCGCGATGGGCGTGCACCGCTACAACCACAACCTGGAGACCGCCCGCTCGTTCTTCACCAACGTCGTCACCACCCACACCTGGGAGGAGCGCTGGGACACGCTGTCGATGGTCCGCGACGCCGGCATGGAGGTGTGCTGCGGCGGCATCCTCGGCATGGGCGAGACGCTCGAGCAGCGCGCGGAGTTCGCGGCGGAGCTGGCCGAACTGGGCCCGGACGAGGTGCCGCTGAACTTCCTCAACCCGCGGCCCGGGACGCCGTTCGGCGACCTGGAGGTGCTGCCGGCGTCCGAGGCGCTGAAGTCGGTCGCCGCGTTCCGGCTGGCGTTGCCGCGCACCATGCTGCGCTTCGCCGGCGGCCGCGAGATCACGCTCGGCGACCTGGGCGCCAAGAAGGGCATCCTGGGCGGCATCAACGCGGTCATCGTGGGGAACTACCTGACCACGCTCGGCCGCCCCGCCGAGGCCGACCTGGAGTTGCTCGACGACCTGCAGATGCCGCTCAAGGCGCTCAATGCGAGCCTGTAGCCGCGTCCGACGCGGCTAGGCGGCGCGCTCGTGGTCGGTAATTCGGGCGCCCCGGTGCGTGCCGGGGTCTACAACGTCTACACCGGGGAATTGGGGGGCGGCGCGGTGCCGACAGCCGCCCAGCTGGGTCTCGAACCGCCCCGGTTCTGCGCCGAGTGCGGGCGCCGGATGGTGGTACAGGTGCGCCCCGACGGCTGGCGGGCGCGGTGTTCGCGGCACGGCGAGGTCGATTCCGCCGATCTGGAGGCGCAGCGGTGACCGAGCTAGCGGCGCCGGCGGCCACGCCGCGGTCGGCCCGCGCCCGCGCGATCGCCGTCACGGGGCTGGGATCGGCGGCGTCGGGGCTGCTCGTCGGGGCGCTGTGGGCCGGGATCGCCCCGCCGATCGGCGCCGTGGTCGCGCTCACCCGCCAGGGGGAGCGGGTGCACGACTACCTGGGCAACGAATCCGAGCACTTCTTCGACGCGCCCTGCCTGATGCTGGGGCTGCTCACCGCGTTGGCGGTGGTGTCGGCCGTCCTGGTGTGGCAGTGGCGGGCGCACCGCGGCCCGGGCATGCTCGTCGCGCTGTCGGTGGGGATGGTCGCCGCCGCGGCCGTCGCCACGGCCGTGGGCGCGGCGCTGGTCCGCCTCCGCTATGGGGCGTTGGACTTCGACGCGGTCCCCCTGGTCGGCAAGCCCTCGGTGGCTTACGTGACGCAGGCGCCGCCGGTGCTATTCGCGCGGGGGATGCTGCACATCGCCTTGACGTTGGTGTGGCCGGGTGGCATCGCCGCGTTGGTGTACGCGGCCTTGGCGGCGGCGGACGCCCGCGACGACCTGGGGGCGCTGCGGATGGTCGACGAGCCGGAGCACGCGCTGCCGGCGACACCCGGGGGCGCTACCGGGGCGAGCGTCTTATAGCGGACGGCGGCCGATTCTGCGGCCGGTGAGCACCTTGGCCGCGATCTTGGCCAGGCGGGCCATGCCGACGTAGGTCATCGGATTGAACATGGTCGGCCACGTGGTGCGGACCAGGTGCTCGGTGAGCGGCCGGCCCTCGAACCGGTCGGTGAGCCAACGCAACGTCATCGGTGCCGACAGCGGGTGCAGCAGCATGTGCTCGTTGAACGCGTCGCGGTGGTAAGTGACCTTCGCACCGCCGGCCGAATACGCGTCGGCGAGCACGTCGATGTCGTGCACGTCGATCAGGTAGTCGTGCACGGCCTGCACGATCAGCACCGGGGGTGTGGGGACCGCGGCGCCCAGTTTGATGTGGTCGAAGACGTACGTGATCTCCGGGGTGGACAGGATCTGCTCGAGCGGCTCGTCGAGGTAGTCGCCCATGTTCTTGCCGGCCATCCGGATGACGGCCTCCACGGTGGTCATCTTCTCCAGCGAGTCGAGCAGGGCGCGGCCCTCTTCGTTGGAGTGCTCGCGGATCACCCGGTCCAGGTCCGGGTAGATGTGGGCGAGGGCGGCGACGACCAGGGCCGGAAGGCCGGACAGGAAGCTGCCGTTGAGCCGGCGGAACGTGTTGCCCAGGTCGCCGACGGGAGAGCCGAGCACCGCCCCGACGATGCCCAGCTCGGGCGCGTAGTCGGCGCACATCTCGGCCGCCCACGCGCTGGCCAGGCCGCCGCCCGAGTAACCCCACAGCCCCACGGGCGCCGACGGCGACAGGCCCAGACGCTCGGAGCTCAGCGCGGCCCGGATGCCGTCCAGGACGCGGTAGCCGGGCTCGTACGGCGCGCCCCACAGGCCGCGCAGCCCCTCGTGGTCGGGCACCGACACCGCCCACCCCTCGGCGACGGCGGCGGTGATCAGGAAGAGTTCGAGCTGGCCGATGGCGCCGAGCGCCTTGGCGCGGCGCCGCAGCGCGTACGACGGGAAGCAGCGCGACGACACGGCGTCGATGGCGCATTGGTAGGACAGCACCGGGCAGGTGCGGCCGGGCACCAGATGGGCGGGGACGATCACCGTGGTCACCGTCGCCTCGGGCTCGCCGTTCATGTCCATCGTCCGGTACAGCAACTGGACGGCCTTGATGGGCTGCGGGATCAGGCCGAGGAAGGCCAGCTCGACGTCGCGGGACCGCAACACGGTGCCAGGTTCGGCGTGCTGATAACCCAGCGGGGGCTGGTAGAACGGGTCGTCCGAGGGCAGCAGCGGGCGGACCTTGCGCTGCAGTTCCTCGTGCGGGGGTCGGGCGATCCATTCCGCACCCTGCGTGCCTGCCAAGTTGCCGAGCTCAGCCATTGAGGCTCCCTTCGTGGCCAACCGGCATTGTCCCGTACGAACGGTAGGTAACCAAACGTCGTCGCCGCGGTGTGAGGCAGTTCTCGCCCACGCCGCGGAACGGCTGCCGGGGCCGGTCGATCGCGCGTCGCCCGACGACGCGTTTTGGGCAAGCCTAGCGGTCCGGCGGGCTCATCCGGGCCCCGGCGGCCCCGGCGGCCTCAGCGCGGCGAATTCGTCGGTGACCCGCAGGGCCGCGTCGGTGAAGCGGTACAGCGCGGCGGGGCGCCCCCCGCTGCGGCCGGACTGCGCGATGGTCCCGGTCTGGGTGATCACCCCGCGCCGCGCCAGCACGCGCTGCAGGTTGGTCGCGTCGACCTGGTAGCCGAGCGCGGCGCCGTAGATGTCGCGCAGCGTGGACAACGCGAATTCTCTTGGCGCCAGGGCGAATCCGATGTTCGTGTAGGACAGCTTGGCGATCAGCCGGGTGCGGGCGTGCGCCACCATCGGCCCGTGGTCGAAGGCCATCGGCGGCAGGCAGCTCACGGGGTGCCAGCGGGTGTCGGGCGGCAGTTCGGGGCTGGCGGGGGAGGGCACCAGGCCCAGGAAAGTGGAGGCGATCATCCGGGCGCCCGGCACCCGGTGCGGCTCAGAGAACACCGCCAGCTGTTCGAGGTGGGCCAGCTGCTTGAGGTCGACCTTCTCGGCCAGCTGGCGGCGCGCCGAGGTGGTCATGTCCTCGTCGGCGCGCAGCCGGCCGCCCGGCAGCGACCAGGCGCCGCGCTGCGGATCCTGGGCACGCTGCCATAACAGCACGTTCAGCTGCGGTTTCTGCGCCTGCGGCCCTCGCGTAACCTGCCCGGGCGCCTGGCGAACCTGGAACACGACCGCGAGGACTTCGTGCTCGGTGCTACCATGGGCCATGTTTTCGATTATAAGTCGAAAACCTCTCGGGCTGAAAGGAGCCGCCGTGACGGTTATGAATCGCATGGACACGCTCGCCGAAGACCTGATCGCCGACATCACCGACACGCCCGCTGGCTACACCGGGGTGGACGGTGACGAGCAGTGGGCCGCCGAGGTCCGCCGGTTGGCGACGCTGCGCGGCGCCACGCTGCTCGCGCACAACTACCAGCTGCCCGCGATCCAGGACGTCGCCGACCACGTCGGGGACTCGCTGGCGCTGTCCCGGATCGCCGCCGAGGTACCCGAGGACACCATCGTGTTCTGCGGCGTGCACTTCATGGCCGAAACCGCCAAAATCTTGAGTCCCGACAAGACGGTGCTCATCCCCGACCAGCGGGCCGGCTGCTCGCTGGCCGACTCCATCACCCCGGAGGAGCTCGCCGCCTGGAAGGACGAGCACCCCGGCGCGGTCGTCGTCTCCTACGTCAACACCACCGCGGCGGTCAAGGCGCTCACCGACATCTGCTGCACCTCCTCCAACGCGGTCGACGTCGTCGCGTCCATCGATCCCGACCGCGAGGTGTTGTTCTGCCCGGACCAGTTCCTCGGCGCCCACGTGCGCCGGGTGACGGGGCGCAGCAACCTCCACGTCTGGGCCGGTGAGTGCCACGTGCACGCCGGCATCAACGGCGACGAGCTGGCCGAGCAGGCGCGGGCCAACCCCGACGCCGAGCTGTACGTGCACCCCGAGTGCGGGTGCGCGACCTCGGCGTTGTACCTCGCCGGTGAGGGCGCCTTCCCGTCCGACCGGGTGAAGATCCTGTCCACCGGCGGCATGCTCGACGCGGCCCACTCCTCGCGGGCCCGCAAGGTGCTGGTCGCCACCGAGGTCGGCATGCTGCACCAATTGCGCAGGGCGGCACCACAAGTCGACTTCCGCGCAGTCAACGACCGCGCGTCGTGCAAGTACATGAAGATGATCACCCCCGCGGCGCTGCTGCGCTGCCTGGTCGAGGGCGCGGACGAGGTGCACGTGGACGCCGACGTCGCGGCGGCGGGCCGGCGCAGCGTCCAGCGCATGATCGAGATCGGCCAGCCGGGCGGTGGCGAATGATCACGCGTCCCGCGTGGACTGACGTCGCCGACGTCGTGGTGATCGGCACCGGCGTCGCGGGCCTGGCCGCCGCGCTGGCGGCGCACCGCGCCGGGCGCAGCGTCGTCGTGCTCAGCAAGGCCGACCAGCCGTACGGCGCGACCGCGACCCACTACGCGCAGGGCGGCATCGCGGTGGTGCTGCCCGACAACCCGGAAAACGACGACTCCATCGAGGCCCACGCCGCGGACACCGTGGTGGCCGGCGCCGGGTTGTGCGACCCGGAAGCCGTGTGCTCGATCGTGGCCGACGGCCACCGCGCGGTGGCCGAATTGGTCGGTGGCGGGGCCCGTTTCGACGAATCCGCGCCCGGCCGCTGGGCGCTGACCCGCGAGGGCGGCCACTCGCGGCGGCGCATCGTGCACGCCGGCGGTGACGCCACCGGCGCCGAGGTCCAGCGCGCGCTCGACCACGCCGCCCGCGCGCTGGACATCCGCATCGGCCACGTGGCGCTGCGGGTCCTGCACGACGGTGCGGCGGTCACCGGCGTCCTGGTGCGAAACCGGGACGGCTACGGGATCGTCAGCGCGCCGTCGGTGATCCTGGCCTCCGGCGGCCTCGGACATCTCTACGGCGCGACCACCAACCCCGAGGGCTCCACGGGCGACGGCATCGCGCTGGCGCTGTGGGCCGGGGTTGCGGTCAGCGACCTGGAGTTCATCCAGTTCCACCCGACCATGCTGTTCACCCCCGACGCCGCCGGTGGCCGGCGTCCGCTGGTGACCGAGGCCCTCCGCGGCGAGGGCGCCGTGCTGCTGGACCGTCAGGGCCATTCGGTCACGGCCGGCGTGCACCCGATGGGCGACCTGGCGCCGCGCGACGTCGTCGCGGCGGCCATCGACGCGCGCCTGAGGGCGACCGGCGACCCGTGCGTGTTCCTCGATGCGCGGCACATCACCGGCTTCGCCGCCCGGTTCCCGACCGTCACCACCGCGTGCCGGGCGGCGGGCATCGACCCGACCCGGCAGCCCATTCCCGTGGTGCCGGGCGCGCACTACAGCTGCGGCGGCGTCGTCACCGACGTGCACGGCCGCACCGAGCTGCCCGGCCTCTACGCGGCCGGGGAGGTGGCCCGCACCGGCCTGCACGGGGCCAACCGGTTGGCCTCCAACAGCCTGCTCGAGGGGCTGGTGGTGGGCGGGCGCGCCGGCACCGCCGCGGCCGAGCACGCCGCGGTGGCGGGCGGCCGCCGGGCGGTCCTGCCGGAGCCGCTCGTGCACACCGCCCCGCAGCGCGGTGACCTGCAGCGGGCGATGAGCCGCGACGCCTCGGTGGTGCGCGAGGCCACCGGGCTGTGCCGGCTGGCCGGCACGCTGGCCGACGCCACGGCGCGCGCCGTCGCGGGCCGCCGCGACTTCGAAGACGTCGCCCTGGCGGTGGCCGCGCGCGCGGTCACGGCCGCCGCCCTGGCCCGCACCGAGAGCCGGGGCTGCCACCACCGCGCCGAATACCCCGACGCCGCGCCCGAACACGCGCGCAGCACCGTGCTGCGGCTCGCCGAAGACCAGCACACCGTGCTGGTCGAGGCGCTCGCGGCGGTCGGCTCCCCATGCTGACCGAGGCGGAACGCAACGCCGCCCGGGACGCGATCCGGCGCGCGCTCGACGAGGACCTCTGTTACGGCCCCGACATCACCACGTCGGCGACGGTGCCCCCGGGCGCCATCGCGACCGCGTCGATGGTGCCGCGGGAGGCGGGCGTCATCGCCGGGATCGACGTGGCCCTGCTGGTGCTCGACGCCGTCCTGGCCGGCGGCTACGAGGTGCAGCACCGCGTCGAGGACGGCGCCCGGTTGCAGCCCGGCGAGCCGGCGCTCACCGTGCGGGCCGAGACGCGCGGCCTGTTGACGGCCGAGCGGACCATGCTGAACCTGGTCTGTCACCTGTCCGGGATCGCCACGGCGACCGCGGACTGGGTCGCGGCCGTGGACGGCACCAAGGCCAAGGTGCGCGACACCCGCAAGACGCTGCCCGGCCTTCGCGTCCTGCAGAAGTACGCCGTTCGGGTGGGCGGCGGCGTCAACCACCGGATGGGGTTGGGCGACGCGGCGCTGATCAAGGACAACCACGTGGTGGCCGCGGGCTCGGTGGTCGGCGCGCTGCGCGCCGTGCGCGACGCCGCGCCCAGCCTGCCGTGCGAGGTGGAGGTCGACTCACTCGAGCAGCTGGACGAGGTGTTGCCCGAGAAGCCGGAGCTGGTGCTGCTGGACAACTTCCCGGTGTGGCAGACACAGATGGCCGTGCAACGGCGCGACGCCCGCGCGCCCGGCGTGCTGCTCGAATCGTCGGGCGGGCTGAGCCTGGAGAACGCGGCCGCCTACGCCGGCACCGGGGTGGATTTTCTGGCCGTCGGGGCGCTGACGCACTCGGTGCGGGTGCTCGACGTCGGCCTGGACATGTAAGGCCGCGGCGGCCGGGTCCCCCGTCAGGCGATGTCGGCGACGAAGATGCCGATGCGGCGCAGCTGCAGCCGCGCGAGCCGCGGCAGGCCCGTACCGTCGGAGCCGGCCGGCAGGATTCGCGGGTTGGTGAGGTGCACCACGCGGTCGCGGCCGAGCTGCAGATCCGCCTCCCCGGCGGCCAGCACGTTCTTGACCCAATTGGTCTTGCCGTGGCCCAGGGCGATGGCCACCACGTTGCCCTTGCGGTACGGCGTGACGATGGTCTCGTAGGGCTTGCCGGACGTGCGGCCGCGGTGCTTGATGGTCGCGGTGCCGGGCAGAAACCGCACGAGCGGCTTCACCGCGGGGTTGAAGTACTTGATCTGGAAACGCTCGAACCACAGCGGGAACACCATCGGGGTCCCGGGGGCGTGGTTGGGGTGATCCTTGGCGGACATGGCGGCTCCCGAGGGGGTAACGCGGGCTAGGGATGTCAGACGGCGTGTCAGACGGCGTGTCAGACGGCACTGTACCGGCCGGATATCGACTTGAGTTCCTCTGGGACAATGGACGACGTGAGCACACCTGGACCGTCGCCGATGGCCCGCATCGACTTGCGGGGCGCGGAGCTGACGGCTGCCCGGTTGCGGACGGCGCTGCCGCGTGGCGGCGCCGACGTGGAGGCCGTGCTGCCCCGCGTGCGCCCGATCGTGCAGGACGTCGCCGAGCGGGGCGCCGAGGCGGCCCTGGAATACGGCGCGTCCTTCGACGGGGTGCGCCCCGCGGCCGTGCGGGTGGCCGACGCGGCGCTCGCCGACGCGCTGGCGGGCCTGGACGCCACCGTCGTCGACGCCCTGCGGGTGATGATTGAGCGCACCCGCGCGGTGCACGCCGACCAGCGCCGCACCGACGTCACGACCACCCTGGGCCCGGGCGCCACGGTCACCGAGCGCTGGGTGCCCGTCGAACGGGTCGGCCTGTACGTGCCGGGCGGCAACGCGGTGTACCCGTCCAGCGTGGTGATGAACGTCGTACCGGCGCAGGCCGCCGGGGTCGCTTCGCTGGTGGTGGCCACCCCGCCGCAGGCCCGATTCGGCGGGTTGCCGCACCCCACGATCCTGGCGGCGGCGCGCCTGCTGGGTGTCGACGAGGTGTGGGCCGTGGGCGGCGCGCAGGCGGTCGCGTTGCTGGCCTACGGCGGCACCGACACCGACGGGCGCGACCTGGCTCCCGTCGACATGATCACCGGACCCGGCAACATCTACGTCACGGCCGCCAAGCGCCTGTGCCGCTCGCGGGTGGGCATCGACGCCGAGGCGGGGCCGACGGAGATCGCGATCCTGGCCGATGGCACCGCCGATCCGGTGCACGTGGCCGCCGACCTGATCAGTCAGGCCGAGCACGACGAGCTCGCGGGCAGCGTGCTCGTGACCCCCAGCGAGGACCTGGCCGCCGCCACCGAGGCGCAAGTGGCGGCGCAGCTGGGCACCACGGTGCACCGCGAGCGGGTCACGGCCGCGCTGGGGGGTCCGCAATCGGCGATCATCCTGGTCGACGACCTGGACGCCGGCGTCCGGGTGGTCAACGCCTACGCCGCCGAGCACCTCGAGATCCAGACCGTCGACGCCGCCACGGTCGCGGGCCGGATCACCGCGGCCGGCGCGATTTTCGTCGGCGCCTTCGCCCCGGTCAGCCTCGGCGACTACTGCGCCGGGTCCAACCACGTGCTGCCCACCGCGGGCAGCGCCCGCCACTCCAGCGGCCTGTCGGTGCAGACATTCCTGCGCGGCATCCACGTGGTGGATTACACCGAGGCGGCCCTCAAAGACGTCTCCGGCCACGTGCTGGCGCTGGCCGAGGCCGAAGACCTGCCGGCGCACGGCGAGGCGGTACGGCGGAGGTTCGAGCGGTGACCGGGCAGCCCGCACCCGGCCTGGCCGACCTGCCGTTGCGTGACGACCTGCGCGGCAAATCGCCGTACGGCGCACCGCAATTGGTGGTGCCGGTGCGGCTGAACACCAACGAGAACCCGCACCCGCCCAGCAAGGCGCTGGTGGACGACGTGGTGCGTTCGGTCAGGGAGGCGGCCGCCGAGCTGCACCGCTACCCCGACCGCGACGCGGTGGCGCTGCGTACCGATTTGGCCGCCTACCTCAGCGTCCAGACCGGTGTCCCGTTGGGCGTCGAAAACCTGTGGGCGGCAAATGGTTCCAACGAGATACTGCAACAGCTGCTGCAGGCGTTCGGCGGGCCGGGCCGCACGGCCATCGGGTTCGTGCCGTCGTACTCGATGCACCCCATCATCTCCGATGCCACCCGCACCGAGTGGTTGCAGGCCGCGCGTGCCGACGACTTCGGGCTCGACGTGGCTGCGGCGGTCGCCGCGATCACCGAGCGCCGGCCCGACGTGGTGTTCGTGGCCAGCCCCAACAACCCGTCGGGCCAAAGTGTTTCGCTCGACGACCTGCGCCGGCTGCTCGACGTGGCGCCGGGCATCGTGATCGTCGACGAGGCCTACGGCGAATTCTCCGCGCAGCCCAGCGCGGTGCGACTGGTGGCGGACTACCCCACCAAGCTGATCGTGAGCCGGACCATGAGCAAGGCCTTTGCCTTCGCCGGGGGCCGGCTGGGCTACCTGATCGCCACGCCGGCCGTCATCGACGCGATGCTGCTGGTGCGGCTGCCGTATCACCTCTCGTGCGTCACCCAGGCCGCGGCACGGGCGGCGCTGCGGCACGCCGACGACACCCTGGGCAGCGTGGCCACGCTGGTCGCCGAACGCGAGCGCGTCGCGGCGGCGTTGCGGCAGTTGGGTTTTCGGGTCATTCCCAGCGACGCCAACTTCGTGTTGTTCGGCGATTTCGCCGACGCGCCGGCCACCTGGCAGCGCTACCTCGACGCCGGCGTCCTGATCCGCGACGTCGGGATCCCCGGATACCTGCGCGTCACCACGGGCCTGGCCGCGGAGAACGACGCGTTCCTCGAGGCCAGCGCCCGGCTCGCCGCCACCGAACTGGCACCAGCCACCCCCGTAGGAGCACCGTGACCACCACCGACGTAGGAACGCGTCGCGCGCGCATCGAGCGCCGCACCAAGGAATCCGACATCGTCATCGAACTCGACCTCGACGGCACCGGGCAGGTCGACATCGACACCGGTGTGCCGTTCTACGACCACATGCTCACGGCGCTGGGCAGCCACGCCAGTTTCGACCTGACCGTGCACACCAGGGGTGACATCGAGATCGAGGGCCACCACACCATCGAGGACACCGCGATCGCGCTGGGCACCGCGCTCGGGCAGGCGCTCGGCGACAAGCGGGGCATCCGCCGGTTCGGCGACGCGTTCATCCCGATGGACGAGACGCTGGCCCACGCCGCGGTCGACGTGTCCGGCCGGCCCTACTGCGTGCACAGCGGCGAGCCGGATCACCTGCAGCACACCACCATCGCGGGCAATTCGGTGCCGTATCACACCGTGATCAACCGGCACGTGTTCGAGTCGCTGGCCGCCAACGCCCGCATCGCGCTGCACGTGCGGGTGCTCTACGGCCGCGACCCGCACCACATCACGGAGGCCCAGTACAAGGCGGTGGCCCGCGCGTTGCGTCAGGCGGTCGAGCCCGACCCGCGGGTGTCCGGCGTGCCGTCCACCAAAGGTGTTCTGTGACGGCGAAATCGGTTGTCGTCCTGGATTACGGCTCGGGCAACCTGCGGTCGGCGCAGCGCGCCCTGGAACGCACCGGCGCGGCCGTCGAGGTGACCGCCGACGCCGGTGCCGCGGCGGCCGCCGACGGGCTGGTGGTGCCCGGCGTCGGCGCCTTCGAGGCGTGCATGACGGGCCTGCGCAAGATCGGCGGCGAGCGCATCATCGCCGAACGGGTGGCCGCGGGGCGCCCGGTGCTGGGCGTATGCGTCGGGATGCAGATCCTGTTCGCCCGCGGCGTGGAGTTCAGCGTGGAGAGCACGGGGTGTGGCCAGTGGCCGGGCGCCGTCACGCGGCTCGACGCCCCGGTGATCCCGCACATGGGCTGGAACGTCGTCGAATCTGGGCCCGGCACAACCCTTTTCAAGGGCCTGGACGCGGACACCCGGTTTTATTTCGTGCACTCCTACGCCGCGCAGCGCTGGGAGGGGTCGCCCGACGCGGTGCTGACGTGGGCGACCCATCAGGCGCGTTTTCTGGCCGCCGTCGAGGACGGCCCGCTGTCGGCCACCCAGTTCCACCCGGAGAAGAGCGGGGACGCCGGAGCGGCCGTGTTGAGCAATTGGGTTGAGGGACTGTAATGGCATTGATTCTGTTACCGGCGGTCGACGTCGTCGACGGGCGCGCCGTGCGCCTGGTGCAAGGCAAGGCGGGCAGCGAGACCGAGTACGGCTCGGCGCTGGACGCCGCCCTGACGTGGCAGCGCGACGGGGCGGAGTGGATCCACCTGGTCGACCTGGACGCCGCGTTCGGCCGCGGCTCCAACCGCGAACTGCTCGCCGAGGTCGTCGGGAAGCTCGACGTGCAGGTGGAGCTGTCCGGCGGCATCCGCGACGACGACTCCCTGGCCGCGGCGTTGGCCACGGGCTGCGCGCGGGTGAACCTGGGCACGGCCGCGCTGGAGAACCCGCAATGGTGCGCCCGCGCGATCAGCGAGCACGGCGACAAGGTGGCCGTCGGCCTGGACGTGCAGATCGACAAGGACCACCCCGCCGGCACCCACCGGCTGCGCGGGCGCGGTTGGGAGACCGACGGCGGCGACCTCTGGGAGGTGCTGGAACGCCTTGACGGCGAAGGATGTTCGCGCTACGTGGTCACCGACGTCACCAAGGACGGCACGCTGGGCGGCCCCAACCTGGAGTTGCTCGCCGCGGTCACGCGGCGCACCGGCGCGCCGGTGATCGCCTCCGGCGGGGTGTCCAGCCTGGACGACTTGCGCGCCATCGCCACCCTGACCGGCAGCGGGGTCGAGGGCGCCATCGTGGGCAAGGCCCTCTACGCCGGACGGTTCACGCTGCCGCAGGCGCTGGCCGCGGTCGGGGACTAGCCGCATGGACCTGGACGCGTTGGTCAAGACGGCGTCGGCGATCCTCGACGACGCGGTGGAGCCGTTCGTCGCCGGGCACCGCGCCGATTCCGCGGTCCGCAAGAAGGGCAACGACTTCGCCACGGACGTCGACCTGGCCATCGAGCGGCAGGTGGTCGACGCGCTGGGCGAGTCCACCGGAATCGGCGTGCACGGCGAGGAATTCGGCGGCTCCGACGTCGACTCGGAGTGGGTGTGGGTGCTCGACCCGGTCGACGGCACCTTCAACTACGCCGCCGGCTCCCCGATGGCCGGCATCCTGTTGGGCCTGCTGCATGACGGCGAGCCGGTGGCCGGTCTGACCTGGCTGCCGTTCACCGGTCAGCGCTACACCGCCGTGGCGGGCGGACCCTTACTCAAAAACGGTGTGCCGCAACCCGCGCTGGCCCCGATCGACCTGGCCGACGCCCTGGTCGGCGCGGGGTCGTTCAGCGCGGACGCGCGCGGCCGGTTCCCGGGGCGCTACCGCATCGCGGTCCTGGAGGAGCTGAGCCGGGTGTCGTCGCGGCTGCGCATGCACGGCTCGACCGGCATCGACCTCGCCTTCGTCGCCGACGGCATCCTCGGGGCGGCCGTCAGTTTCGGCGGGCACGTGTGGGACCACGCCGCCGGCGTGGCGCTCGTGCGCGCGGCGGGCGGCGTCGTCACCACCCTGGCGGGTGAGCAGTGGACCCCGGGATCGCAGTCCACGCTGGCCGCGGGCCCGGACGCCCACGCCCGGATCCTGGAGATCCTGCGCGGCATCGGCCGCCCGGAGGACTACTGAGATGTCCGCGGGTGACGGGCTGGCCGTGCGGGTGATTCCCTGCCTTGACGTCGACGGCGGCCGGGTGGTCAAGGGCGTCAACTTCGAAAACCTGCGTGACGCCGGCGATCCCGTGGAGCTGGCGGCCGCCTACGACGCCGAGGGCGCCGACGAGCTCACCTTCCTCGACGTCACCGCCTCGTCCTCGGGGCGGTCCACCATGCTCGACGTGGTGCGCCGCACCGCCGAACAGGTCTTCATCCCGCTCACGGTCGGCGGCGGTGTGCGCACCGTGGCCGACGTCGACGTGTTGTTGCGCGCGGGCGCCGACAAGGTGTCGATCAACACCGCCGCGATCGCCCGGCCCGAGTTGCTGGCGGAGATGGCCCGCCAGTTCGGCTCCCAATGCATCGTGCTGTCCGTCGACGCCCGAACGGTGCCGACGGATTCGGTGCCGACACCGTCGGGGTGGGAGGTCACCACCCACGGCGGGCGGCGCGGCACCGGCATCGACGCCGTCGAATGGGCTTCGCGCGGAGCTGATTTGGGCGTCGGTGAGATCTTGCTGAACTCGATGGACGCCGACGGCACCAAAGCCGGTTTCGACCTGTCGATGCTGCAGGCGGTGCGGTCGGCGGTGACCGTGCCGGTGATCGCCAGCGGCGGCGCGGGGGCTGCCGAACACTTCGCACCCGCGGTCGCCGCGGGCGCCGACGCGGTGTTGGCGGCCAGCGTCTTCCACTTCCGCGAGCTCACCATCGGCCAGGTCAAGACGGCGATGGCCGAGAAGGGGATCACCGTCCGATGACGCTCGACCCGTCGATCGCGGCACGCCTGAAACGCAACGCCGACGGCCTGTTCACCGCGATCGTGCAGGAGCGCGGCAGCGGCGACGTGCTGATGGTGGCGTGGATGGACGACGACGCCCTGGCCCGCACCCTGAAAACCCGTGAGGCGACCTATTACTCACGCTCGCGCGCCCGGCAATGGATCAAGGGGCAGACGTCGGGGCACACCCAGCACGTGCACTCGGTGCGGCTGGACTGCGACGGCGACGCGGTGCTGCTGACCGTGGACCAGGTGGGCGGCGCCTGCCACACCGGGGATCACAGCTGCTTCGACGCCGACGTGTTGTTGGCGCCCGAGGGCTAGCCCGGCGTCATGTTGAGGCCCCGCGCGGCGGCGATCGCCGCCCGGGGCCATTCCCGCCGGGCGACGGCGGGGCCGATCCCGTCGCGGCGAATGGTCTCCACGTCGATACCGGTGCCGTTGATCGCCGCGCCGGGCACCCGAAACGAGAACGTCCGGTCCTCGGTGGCGACGGCCAGGATGGCGTCGGTCTCACCGAAACCGTTGGCGCGCATGGTGTCTTCGGCCCAGCGGAACGGCTTGAGGCCGCCGAAGTCCTTGACGTAGACCACCCACAGCCGGATGCCGCGCCCGTCGCGCAGGGCGGCCAGCGCCCGCTCGACCTCGCGACGCTCGTCGGGACTCAACACCGCGGACCGGTCGGTGAGCTGCCCGGCGAGCCTGGCGGCCGCAGACACCGTGGGGGCCAACGGGGTGGGCACCGGCGCCGGCCCGGTGCACAAGCAGGCCCAGT
>NZ_LZKC01000437.1:0-24605 GCF_001672685.1 Mycobacterium sp. E2462 | reverse complement strand
AACCTCGCGCCCGCCGGCCCGCCCGCGCCGCCGGGGGGCGCCCCGGCCCCGCCGGAACCGCCAGCGGCTCCCGCACCGGCCGCGCCACCGGCGAGCCCGGCGCCGCAGGCCTCGCCGTCGCCCAAGCCTGCGGCAACGGCGAACGCGCCCGCGCCCAAGCGGCCGGGACCAGCTGCGGCCGGCTGACCGGCGCGTCGGCGCACCCGCCTACACTCGGCGGTGATGAGCCGTCATGAATCCTCTGCCCCCGCAGCCGAGCTGAGCGCCGCCATCCGCGCCGCGCTGGGCAAGGTGATCGACCCCGAACTGCGGCGTCCGATCACCGAGCTCGGCATGGTCAAGAGCATCGACGTCGAGCCCGGCGGCGCGGTGCACGTGGGGGTCTACCTCACCACCGCGGCCTGCCCGAAGAAGACCGAGATCACCGAGCGGGTCAGCCAGGCGGTCACCGACGTTCCCGGTACCGGCGCGGTGACGGTCAGCCTCGACGTGATGAACGACGAGCAGCGCACCGAACTGCGCAAACAGCTGCGCGGCGACGCCCGCGAGCCGGTCATCCCGTTCGCCCAGCCGAACTCGCTGACCCGCGTGTACGCCGTCGCCTCCGGCAAGGGCGGCGTCGGGAAGTCGAGCGTCACCGTCAACCTGGCGGCGGCCATGGCGGCGCGCGGCCTGTCCGTGGGCGTGCTCGACGCCGACATCCACGGCCACTCGATCCCCCGCATGATGGGCAGCACCGACCGGCCCACCCAGGTGGAGTCGATGATCCTGCCGCCCATCGCCCACGAGGTGCGGGTCATCTCGATCGCCCAGTTCACCGAGGGCAACACCCCAGTGGTGTGGCGCGGCCCGATGCTGCACCGGGCGCTGCAGCAGTTCCTGGCCGACGTCTACTGGGGTGACCTGGACGTCCTGCTCCTCGACCTGCCGCCGGGCACCGGCGACATCGCCATCTCGGTCGCCCAGCTGATCCCGAACGCGGAGATCCTCGTGGTGACGACGCCGCAGCTGGCCGCCGCCGAGGTCGCCGAGCGGGCCGGCAGCATCGCGCTGCAGACCCGGCAGCGCGTCGTCGGCGTCGTGGAGAACATGTCGGGCCTGACGCTGCCGGACGGGACGATCCTGCAGGTCTTCGGCGAAGGCGGCGGACAGCAGGTGGCCGAGCGGCTGTCGCGGGCGGTGGGCGCCGACGTGCCGTTGCTGGGCCAGATCCCGCTGGACCCCGCGCTGGTGGCCGCCGGCGATTCCGGCACGCCGATCGTGTTGAGCGCGCCCGACTCGCCGGTCGGCAAGGCGCTGCGCGGTGTCGCCGACAGCCTGTCGGCGCGCAAACGCGGGTTGGCCGGCGTCTCGCTGGGGCTGGACCCGACCCGGCGCTGACCCGACCGCTCAGGTGGCGTCGGCGTCGAACGGCGCGGGCCCGGGCGCGTGGCCGCCCGCAGGCGGGGCGCCCGGTTCGGCCGGTGCCGACGGCGCGGCGGGCGGCACGGCCGTCCCGTTGGCCGGCCGGTCGAACGCGCCGGTGAAGATCGAGTCGTCGCCGTCGAGCAGGTGCTTGGTGAGCGCGGCGCGCGGTGTCATCCCCCGCAGCTTCTGCAGCTCGCTGAGCGGCACCCGCAGGTCGTCGAACTCGGGGCCGAGGTCCTCACGCAGCTGGCTGGTGACGCCGCTGAGGTAGTCGCGGGCCTGACGCAGGGCGTTCGACGTCCACCGGATGGCGCCCGGCAGCCGCTCCGGCCCGAGGACCACCAGCCCGACCACCACGAGGACGAGCATGTGCTCCCAGCTGAGGCTGCCGAGCATCAGCTGCCGTCGGGATCCGGCTTGACCGTCAGCGTGACGTGCCGACCGTCGCGCACGACCTCGATGGGGGCGTCCTGGCCGATGGTCAGCTGCCGCACGGCGACGACGAACTCGTCGGCGTCCGCGACCTTGCGGTCGCCGACCTTGACGATCACGTCGTTCTCCAGCAGCCCACCCTTCTGCGCGGGGCTGCCCGCCTTGACGTTGGCGACCTGCGCGCCGGAGGCGATCGCGTTGCTCACCGAGCGGGTGCTGATGCCCAGCGTCGGGTGCACGATCTTGCCGTCCTTGATCAGCGTCTGCGCCACCTGTTTGGCCTCGTTGACGGGAATGGCGAAGCCCAGGCCGCTCGCGCTGTCCGACAGCGACTTGCCCGCGGTGTTGATGCCGATCACCTGGGAATCCATGTCGATCAGCGGGCCACCGGAGTTGCCGTGGTTGATCGACGCGTCGGTCTGCACGCCGTCGATCACCGTGTCGGTGTCGGACCCCTCCCCCGACAGCGGTACCGGCCGGTGCAGCGCGCTGATGATGCCGTGGGTCACGGTGCTGCGCAGCCCCAGCGGCGCGCCGGCGGCCAGCACCTCGTCACCCACCCGCACCTTGTCGGAATCGCCCAGCCGGGCCACCGTGAGGTTGTCGACGTTGTCGACCTTCAGCACGGCCAGGTCGGTCTTGGGGTCGCGCCCGACCAGGTTGGCGGGCACTTCCTTGCCGTCGTTGAACACGACGGTCGTCTTGAACTGGCTGGGGTTGTTGGCGGCCTCGGAGATGACGTGGTTGTTGGTGACGATGTAGCCGCGGCCGTCGATGACGACACCGGAGCCCTGCATGCCCTCCTGGTCGCTCTTGGACTCGATGGTCACCACGGCGCCCGCCGTCGCGGCCGCCACCTTGGCGAACCGGCCGGCCGGCGACTCGCCGTTGCCGTTGGTCGACAGCGTCACCTTCGAGGTGGTGAACGCCTCGGCCACCTCGGCGGTCTTGCGACCGATCAGCCCTCCGAGCGCCCCGATCAACAGGGCGATGACCAGCAGCACGAGCAGCGCCAGGTAGGACACCTTGCGGCCGAACAGCACGTCGCGCACGCCGAGCTTGCCGCCGTACCCCGCCGCGACCTTCGGCGCCGCCGGAGGCAGCGCCGGGGTGCCCAGGCCCGCCGCGGCGCCCGGGTCGCGCCACGGATCGTCGTGGTCGTCGGCCTCGGCGCCGTTGCGCTCCGCGGTCAGCGCGCCCGCGTCGACGGGGTGGCGCTGCAGCGTATCGACGCTCCCGGCGGGCCGGCTGAAGGCCTCCTGCAGGACGGGGTCGGACGACCGGTCGTGCGGCCGGAACTCGGCCTGGTCACGGTACTTTTTCGGGCGGACCCGGTCGGCGACGAACGATCCGCGCAGCCCGTCGGGGCGGCTGAACGTCTGGCGCGAGGTCGGGTCGACCGGCGGCCGGAAGACGGGACGGGGCGGCAAGCGGTTGCCGGCGTCGCCGCCGGAGTCCCTACCGGAATCCCTGCCGGGGTCGTTGCCCAGGCCCGGGCCGGAGTCACTGCCTTGGTCGGAGGTCACGTTGCCCCTTTAGATCCTCTGCTCGAGCGCTCGAGACAGGCCGGTGCCCGGCGAGATGCCCGGCGCAGCCGCTGTCCGTGTCCACCCTAGTATCCACGGCCGGCGCCACGGCGGCAGGAACGCGCGCGCGGGCCGGTCGGCGGCGATCGGTGAAGAATCCGCTGGCTAGCGGCGTTTGCGCTGCTGCCGGGCGTCCCGATCGGCGAGCCCGTCGGGCGCCGGCGCGGGCGATTCCTCCGGCAGGTCGTACGGGATGTCGGCCAGCATTCCGAGCAGCGCAGCCGGGATGCGGATGGGGTGTGAGTCGCGCAGGGCCGCCCGCGCCCGGCTCTGCCCGTCCACCTCGGCGGCGCACTGTGGGCACAGCGAAAGATGATGTGCGGCGCGCAGGTGCGCATTCATGCGCAGCTCGCCGTCGACGAACGCCGCGATCGCCTCCACCGACAGATGCTCGGTGGAGCCGAATTGGCGAGGCGCCCCGATCGGAGCGTCGCTTTGGGAGGCGAATTGCGCGGGCAACCAGGAGAAGGCGCGACGGAACAGGTGTCCTCGGTCGGACATCACCAGCTCCTTTCGCCGCCACCCGCGTCCCTATCTGTCGAATGTAGCGCGAGCCGGCGCCGAAGTGGCGCCCAAACCGCGGCGGTCGGCCTGGCTCAGGCCGATCGGGCCGGCACGCCGTCCGACGAGGCGCCGTGGGACGGGTGCGCGGCGAGGTAGTCGCGCAGCGCCTGGCGACCGCGGTGGATGCGGCTGCGGACCGTGCCGAGCTTGACCCCCAGCGTCGCACCGATCTCCTCATAGGAAAGGCCTTCGATGTCGCACAGCACGACGGCGGCGCGGAACTCCGGCGGCAACGAGTCCAGGGCGGCCTGCAGGTCGGGACCCAGCCGTGAGTCGTGGAAAATCTGCTCGGGGTTCGGCTCGTCGGCGGGCACCCGCTCGTAATCCTCGGGCAGCGCCTCCATCCGGATGCGGGCGCGGCGGCGCACCATGTCCAGGAACAGGTTCGTGGTGATGCGGTGCAACCATCCCTCGAAGGTGCCCGGCTGGTAGTTCTGCACCGACCGGAACACCCGGATGAACGTCTCCTGCGTCAGGTCCTCGGCGTCCTGCTGGTTGCCGGAGAGCCGGTAGGCGAGCCGGTACACGCGGTCGGCGTGCTGCCGGACGAGTTCGTCCCACGACGGCATGGCAGCCTTGTCGCCGGTCGCGTCGAACACGGCGGTCCCCTGCGGCGTGTCGGCGGGCTCGACCCATTCGTCGGTGGGGAGCTCCTGCGCGTGCGACATGCTCGTGGGGCTTAACAGGGTGGTGATGATGTCCTCCGAAGTCGTCCTGCCAAACAGTGGCATTTCTTCAATCGTGCCAACCGGCAGCTGCCAATCCGTATTCCCGGTCCAACGCGCTCCGCGATCCATACGGACACGGTCGTCCACTGGCGTATGCGCGGTATAGGAACAATCTGAGCTCCGGCTGAGAAACCGTATTGTTACCTGCGTCGAGCAGGACATATCCACCGCGCGGTGACCTTAAACGCCGCGCGCGCACCGGGCGTGTCGATGCGGGCCGATTCAGGCGCGCCTGCCCGACGCCGCCCGGAATTGGCATACGCTGCGGGCATGGACGGCACCGACGCGCAAACCCAGGGCCAGGCGGCGCCGAGTCGGGCCGAATCGCTCTTCGCGCACGCCGAGGGCTCGATCTCCGAGGACGCGTTGCTGGCCGCCGCCCGCGAGCGCGCCGTGGACATCGGCGCGGGCGCGGTCACGCCGGCGGTCGGCGCGCTGCTCAGCCTGCTCACCAAGCTGAGCGGCGGCAAGGCGGTCGCCGAGGTGGGTACCGGCGCGGGCGTCAGCGGCCTGTGGCTGCTCTCGGGCATGAGCGATGACGGGGTGCTGACCACGATCGACATCGAGCCCGAATACCTGCGGCTGGCCAAGCAGGCGTTCACCGAGGCCGGCATCGGGCCGGGGCGCACGCGGCTCATCGGCGGCCGCGCCCAGGACGTGCTGACCCGGCTGGCCGACGAGTCCTACGACCTGGTGTTCATCGACGCCGACCCGATCGATCAGCCGCATTACGTCGTCGAAGGCGTCCGACTGCTGCGCGCGGGCGGCGCCATCGTCGTGCACCGCGCGGCGCTGGGTGGGCGGGCCGGTGATCCCGCGGCCCGCGACGCCGAGGTGATGGCGGTGCGCGAGGCGGCCCGCCTCATCGCCGAGGACGAGCGGCTGACGCCGGCACTGGTGCCGCTCGGCGACGGCATCCTCGCCGCCGTACGCGACTGAATCATTTGACGAAGAAATCCGCGGCGCTGGCCCCTTGACCATCGACTGAACGCGCGTTTAGTGTACTGAACATGCGTTCAGCCGATCTGACCGCAGCGGCCCGGATCCGCGACGCGGCCATCGAGCAATTCGGCCGGCACGGCTTCGGGGTGGGCCTGCGCACGATCGCCGAGGCCGCGGGGGTCAGCGCCGCGCTGGTGATCCACCATTTCGGCTCCAAGGAAGGGCTTCGCAAGGCCTGCGACGACTACATCGCCGAGGACATCCGCGACAGCAAGACCGAGGCGGTGCAATCGAGGGACCCCGCCACGTGGTTCGCGCAGCTGGCCGAGATCGAGTCGTATGCGCCGATGATGGCCTACCTGGTGCGCAGCTTGCAGTCGGGCGGCGAGCTGGCAAAGATGTTGTGGCGCGGGATGATCGACAACACCGAGGCCTACCTGGCCGAGGGCGTGCGCGCCGGCACCATCAAACCCAGCCGCGACCCTCGGGCCCGGGCCCGCTACGTCGGCATCACCGGCGGCGGCGGGTTCCTGCTCTACCTCCAAATGCACGACACCCCAATGGATATCCGCGCGGTCCTGCGCGACTACGCCCGCGACATGGTGTTGCCCGCGTTGGAGGTCTACACCGAGGGCATGCTGGCGGACCGCACCATGTACGACGCCTTTCTGGCGGCCGACGGGCCCGGCGCGCAAGACCGGGACACAGACGTTCCAGACACCGACGAGCAAGGAGGATCCCATGCCGACTGACGAACGCCCTCCCATCGAAATCCGCGGGCTGGTCAAGCGTTTCGGCAAGCAGCGCGCGCTGGACGGGCTGGAGCTGACGGTGCAGCGCGGCGAAGTGCACGGGTTTCTCGGGCCGAACGGCGCCGGGAAGTCGACGACGATTCGCATCCTGCTCGGCCTCGTCAGCGCCGACGCCGGCCGCGTGCGACTGCTCGGCGGCGACCCGTGGACCGATGCCGTCGACCTGCACCGCCACCTCGCCTACGTTCCCGGCGACGTGACGCTGTGGCCGTCGTTGACCGGCGGCGAGACGATCGACCTGCTGGCCCGGATGCGCGGCGGCGTCGACCAGCGGCGGCGGGCCGAGCTGATCGAGCGCTTCGACCTAGACCCGCACAAAAAGGCCCGCGCCTACTCCAAGGGCAACCGCCAGAAGGTCTCGTTGATCTCCGCCTTCTCCTCGCACGCCAGCCTGTTGCTCCTCGACGAGCCGAGCAGCGGCCTGGACCCGTTGATGGAGAACGTCTTTCAGCAATGCGTCGCCGAGGCGCGGGACCGCGGCGCGACCGTGCTGCTGTCCAGCCACATCCTGGCCGAGACCGAGGCGCTGTGCGACAAGGTGACCATCATCCGGGACGGCAGGGCCGTCGAGAGCGGCACGCTGGAATCGATGCGGCACCTCAGCCGCACCTCGATCAAAGCCGAGATGACGGGCGACCCAGGTGATCTGAGCCGGATCAAGGGTGTCGAGGACGTCAGCGTCGAGGGCCGCACACTGCGCGCTCAGGTCGACAGCGAAAGCTTGGGTGAGTTCATCCGGGTGCTCGGAGACGCCGGGGTGCGCAGCCTGGTCAGCCAGCCGCCGACCCTCGAGGAACTGTTCCTGCGCCATTACGACACCGGCGACGGCCACCGGGATCGCGGCGCGCGAGCGGTGTCCGCGTCATGAGCACCGCCACGGTCGACCGACCGCGTCAGCCGGCTCACCACCCGGTCGCGCGCCGATCACACTTCGCCGGCACGCTCGGCATGCTCCGGCTGTACCTGCGCCGCGACCGGATCTCGTTGCCCCTGTGGGTGGCGTTGCTGTCGGTGCCGTTGGGCACCGTCTACGTCGGCAGCATCGAAAAGCTCTACCCGGGTGCCGCCGGGCGTGCCGGGTTCGTGGCCGCCATCATGGCCAGCCCCGCCCAGCGCGCCCTCTACGGGCGGGTGTACGCCGACAACCTTGGCGCCGTGGGCATTTGGAAAGCCGGCATGTTCCACGTGCTGATCGCCGTCGCCGTCATCCTCACGGTGATCCGGCACACCCGCGCCGACGAGGAGACCGGACGCACCGAACTGGTCGACTCCACCGCGGTAGGCCGGTACGCCAGCCTGAGCGCGGCGCTGCTGTTGTCGTTCGGGGCGTCGATCGCCACCGGCGCGCTCGGCGCCGCGGGGCTGCTCGCCACCGACGTCGCGGCCGCCGGGTCGCTGGCCTTCGGCGCGGCGCTGGCCTGCTCGGGCCTGGTGTTCACCGCCGTCGCCGCGGTCGCCGCCCAGCTGTCGCCGAGCGCCCGGCTGGCCCGCGGCGTCGCGTTCGCCGCGCTGGGCGCGGCGTTCACGATGCGCGCCGTCGGCGACGCGGGGCAACCCGCCCTGTCCTGGCTGTCGCCCCTGGGCTGGTCGCTGCAGGTCCGCCCCTACGCCGGCGACCGCTGGTGGGTGCTGCTGCTGCATGTGCTGACGACGGCCGCGCTCACCGCGCTGGCCTACCGCCTGCTCGCCGGCCGCGACGTCGGAGCGGGGCTCGCGCCCGAACGGCCCGGCCCGGGCGCCGCCGGCCCGGCGCTGTCCGGCGTCGTCGGGCTGACCTGGCGGCTGGACCGCCCCGCGATACTGCTCTGGATTGCCGGGTTGAGCCTGTACGGCCTGCTGATGGGCAGCGTGGCGCACGGCGTCGGCGACGAGTTGGGCGGTGACGGTACCGCACGTGAGATCGTCGCACGCATGGGCGGGACCAGCGCCGTCGAGCAGGCGTTCGTCGCGGTCGCGTTCACCATGATGGGCATGGTGGCCGCCGCCTTCGCGGTGTCGCTCGCGCTACGGCCGCAGCAGGAGGAGGGCAGCGGGCGCGCGGAGCCGGTGCTGGCCGGCGCCGTGGCCCGAAATCGTTGGCTGGCAAGCCATGTCGGTGCCGCACTGCTGGGTTCGGCGGCCGCGATGCTGGGCAGCGGCCTGGCCGGCGGGGTGGTCTACGGGCTTGCCGCGGCGGATCTCGGCGGCAAGCTGGCCGCCGTGCTCGGCACCGCCGCGGTCCAGTTGCCCGCCGTGTGGCTGCTGGCGGCCGTCACGGTCGCGTTGTTCGGTGCCGCGCCGCGCTTCGCCCCGGCGGCGTGGGCGGTGCTCGTCGCGTTCGTCGCCCTCTACCTGATCGGCTCGCTGGCCCGGTTCCCGCAGTGGCTGCTCGACTGCGAACCCTTCGCGCACATCCCGCTGGTCGGGGCCGGCTTCCGCGCTGCGCCTCTGGTGTATTTGCTGGCCCTGGACGTAGGGTTGATCTCTCTGGGCGCCCTGGCGTTCCGGCGCCGCGACCTGCGTTGCTAGGAGCGTGATGAACACCGGGATTCGAGTGGCACTGACGTCCGTCTGGGGCGTCGCGTCGTGGATCCTCATCCTGATGGTCCCGGCGGGGACGCTGCACTACTGGCAGGGGTGGGTCTTCATCGCCGTGTTCACCACGGCGACGATCGCGCCGACCGTCTACCTCGCTCGGCATAACCCGGTGGCCCTGCAGCGGCGGATGCGGGCCGGGCCGCGGGCCGAACCCCGCAAGGCGCAGAAGTTCATCATCACCGGCTCGTTCCTCGGCCTGTTCGTCATCATGGTGTTCAGCGCGGTCGACCACCGCTTCCACTGGTCCCACGTGCCGGCGTGGCTGTCCGTCGTCGGCGACATCCTGGTGGCGACGGGGCTGGGCATCGCCATGCTGGTGATCGTCCAGAACAATTACGCCGCCGCCACCGTGCAGGTGGAGCAGGGCCAAACCGTGATCTCGAGCGGCCTTTACGGCATCGTGCGGCACCCGATGTACGTCGGGAACGTCGTCATGATGACGGGAATACCGCTGGCGCTGGGCTCCTACTGGGGGCTGCTGTTCGTGCTCCCGGGCGTCGCCGTGCTCGTCGCGCGCATCCTCGACGAGGAAAAACTGCTTTTCGCCCAACTCGCCGGGTACACCGAGTACGGGCGGCGGGTGCGCTACCGCCTGGTTCCCCACGTCTGGTGACGACTCTCCTAGGGTGAATGCGTGACCGGGACACCGACTCTGGATCGCCCGTGGCGGCGCCGCGGCGCCCTGCGCTACGCGCTGGCCAGGATGGGGGGCATCGCCCGGCCGCCGGTGACGGTGACCCCGGCGCCGGCCGGTATCCACATCGACCGCGACGTCGACGTCCCGACCCGTGACGGAACCGTGTTGCGGATCAACGTCTTTCGCCGCAGTGACGCGCCCAAGCCGGCGATCCTGAGCATCCACCCCTACGGCAAGGACAATCTGCCGACCCGTCGGGGCGAGAAATCGACCTTCTCCGCGCAGTACCGCGCGATCCGCCAGCCGCAGCCGGTGACCTTCTCCGAGCTGACGAGCTGGGAGGCACCCGATCCGGCGTGGTGGACCGCGCGCGGCTTCGCCGTGGTCAACGCCGACTCCCGCGGCTGCGGCCATTCCCAGGGCACCGGCAAACTACTGTCGCGCCAGGAGGCCGAGGACACCTACGACCTGGTGCAATGGATCGCCGCCCAGCCGTGGTGCGACGGCAACGTCGTCATGCTCGGGGTGTCGTACCTGGCCATCAGCCAGTACGCCGTCGCGGCCCTGGCGCCGCCCGCACTGCGCGCGATCTGCCCCTGGGAGGGGTTCACCGACGCCTACCGCGACCTGATGTTTCCCGGCGGCGTGCAAGAGCGGGGCTTCAGCCGGCTGTGGTCACGCAACCTGCGCCGCGACACCCGCCACAGCTACGACCTGATGCACCTGCAACGCGACCACCCGCTGCGCGACGCGTCCTGGCGCGCGATGGTTCCCGACCTCGCCGCGATCACCGTGCCGATGCTGGTGTGTGGCAGCTTCTCCGACAACAACTTGCACAGCCGCGGCTCGATGCGGGCGTTTGCGCGCGCCGGCTCCGCCCACGCGCGCCTGTACACCCACCGCGGCGGCAAGTGGACGACGTTCTACTCCGAACCCGCGCTGGCCGAACAGCTGGCGTTCTTCCGGCAGGTGCTGTCCGGCGCCGCGGCGACGCGCAGCGTGCGTCTCGAGATTCGCCACGATCGCGACACCGTCACCGCGGTGCGCGAAGAGACGGAGTGGCCGCTGGACCGGACCCGTTGGCACGCACTGTATTTAGGGCCGGGGGCGACGCTGACACCGGACCGGCCCGCCACGCCCGGCGCCGTCACCTTCGGGACGCGGTCGCGGGCCGCAGTGTTTCGCTGGACGATCCCGGCCGACGTCGAGCTCACCGGGCCGATGGTCGCCCGGCTGTGGGTGCAGCTGGACGGCTGCGACGACGCGAATCTGTTCGTCGGCGTGGAGAAGTGGCGCCGCAGCCGATTCGGGAGCCGCTTCGTCGGATTCGAAGGGTCCTACGGCTATGGCCGCGACCGGGTGGCCACCGGTTGGCAGCGAGTTGCGTTGCGGGCATTTGACTCCGAGGCGTCCCGGCCGTGGGAGCCGGTAAGCGCGGGCGTCGACCCGCAACCGGTCCCGCCCGGCGCGGTCGTCGCCGTCGACGTCGCGTTGGGGCCCTCGGCGACGGTGTTCCGCGCCGGCGAGGAGTTGCGGCTGGTGGTCGCCGGCCGCTGGTTGTCGCCGAGAAACCCGCTCACCGGCCAATTTCCGGCGGCGTACGCGGCGTCGCCGCGCGGTCGGGTGAGCCTGCACTGGGACTCCGGGCGGCACGACGCCCACCTGCTCGTCCCGGAGATTCCGGCGTAGCCCGCCGGCCGCAGCCAAGCCCCGCACGTCCCGCGCTAGATCCAGACGCCCTTGCCCACCGCGACGACGCCGCCGGCGCTGATCGCGAAGCGCTCGCGGTCGCGCTCCAAGTCCACGCCGACCATCTCCCCCGGCCCCACGACGACGTTCTTGTCCAGGATGGCGTGGCGCACCACCGCGCCGCGACCGACGCGGGCGCCGGGCATGATGACGCTGCCCTCCACGATCGCGCCGTCGTCGACCACGACGTTGGAGGACAGCACCGAGTTGCGCACCGAGGCCGCCGAGATGATGCTGCCGGCGCCCACCACCGACTCTTGCGCCGAGCCGCCGTTGACGAACTTGGCCGGCGCCAGGTTCTCCGACTCGCCGCGGATCGGCCAGCGCTTGTTGTAGAGGTTGAACACCGGATGCACGGACACCAGGTCCATGTGGGCGTCGTAGAACGCGTCCAGCGTTCCCACGTCGCGCCAGTACGCCCGGTCGCGGTCGGTGGCGCCGGGCACCTCGTTGTCGCTGAAGTCGTACACCGCGGCCATCCCATCGCCGACCAGCCGCGGGATGATGTCACCGCCCATGTCGTGATCCGAGTGGTCGTCGTCGGCGTCGGCGCGGATGGCGTCGATCAGCACCTTGGTGGTGAAGATGTAGTTGCCCATCGAGACGAACGTGGACTCCGGATCGTCCGGTGTGCCGGGCGGGTCGAGGGGCTTTTCCACGAAGTCGCGGATGCGGCCCGATTCGTCGGCGTCGATGCAGCCGAAGGCGCTGGCCTCGCTGCGGGGCACCCGGATCCCGGCCACCGTCGCGCCGGCCCCGCTGTCGATGTGGAAGCGCACCATCTGCTCGGGGTCCATCCGGTACACGTGATCGGCACCGAAAACCACTATGTAGTCGGGGTCTTCGTCATAAATCAGGTTGAGCGATTGGTAGATGGCGTCGGCGGAGCCGGTGTACCAGCGCGGGCCCAGACGCTGCTGCGCGGGCACCGGGGTGATGTACTCGCCGGCCAGGCCGGACAACCGCCAGTTCTGCGAGATGTGGCGGTCCAGTGAATGCGACTTGTACTGCGTGAGAACGCAAATTCGCAAGTAGCGGGCGTTGACGAGGTTGGACAGCACGAAGTCGATCAGCCGGTAGGCGCCCCCGAACGGGACCGCGGGCTTGGCGCGATCCGCGGTCAGCGGATACAACCGCTTGCCCTCACCGCCGGCCAGGACGATGCCCAGCACGTGTGGCGCTTCCCTCATGACGTCAAACCTATCGGCACCCGCGAAGCGCTGCCAGGGGGAACGCCCTTTTCGCGGCCCCGCAGCGAGCAGGTGCGGCTGTCCGTCAAGGTATTTGGCCCCGCGGGCACCGGATTCGCTTGCCGCGGCGCCGGCCCCCGCCTCGCGGGGCTCGCCGACCTCGCTCGCGCCGATCGGTTCAAGGTCTCCTCGCCCCGCCTCGCGGGGCTCGTCGACCTCGCTCGCGCCGATGGGTTCGAGGTCTCCTCGCCCCGCCTCGCGGGGCGAGGAGACCTCGAACTACGGTGCGGGTATGCGGGTGGCGATGATGACGAGGGAATATCCCCCAGAAATCTACGGCGGGGCCGGGGTACACGTCACCGAACTGGTCGCTCAGCTGCGGCGGTTGTGCGCCGTTGACGTGCACTGCATGGGCGCGCCGCGCACGGGCGTCCCGGGAGTGCAGGCGCACCAACCCGACCCGCGGCTGCAGAACGCGAACGCGGCGCTGGCCACGCTGTCCGCGGACCTGATGATGGTGGACGCCGCGGCGGCGGCCACCGTGGTCCATTCGCACACCTGGTACACCGGGATGGCCGGGCATCTCGCCGCGCTGCTCTACGACGTACCCCACGTGTTGACCGCGCACTCGCTCGAGCCCCTGCGGCCCTGGAAGGCCGAGCAACTCGGCGGCGGTTACCGCGTCTCGTCGTGGGTGGAGCACACGGCGGTGCTGGCCGCCCACGCTGTGATCGCGGTCAGCTCCGCGATGCGCGAGGACATCTTGCGCGTGTACCCCGCACTGGATCCCAGCGCCGTGCACGTCATTCGCAACGGCGTCGACACCGATGTCTGGCATCCGGCAGGCCCGGAGCCCACCGGGTCGGTGCTGGCGGAGATCGGTGTCGACCCGTCCCGGCCCACGGTGGTGTTCGTGGGCCGCATCACCCGGCAGAAGGGCCTCGCCCACCTGGTGGCGGCCGCGCACCGGTTCAGCCCCGAAATTCAGGTGGTGTTGTGTGCCGGCGCGCCCGACACCCCGGAGATCGCCGAGGAGACGCGCACGGCGGTGGGCCGGCTGGCCGACGCCCGCGACGGGGTCTTCTGGATCAGGGAGATGCTCCCGACGGGCGAGTTGCGCGAAATCCTCTCGGCGGCAGACGTGTTCGTCTGCCCATCGGTGTATGAGCCGCTCGGGATCGTGAACCTGGAGGCGATGGCCTGCGGGACGGCGGTGGTGGCCTCCGACGTCGGCGGCATCCCGGAGGTGGTCGCCGACGGGGTCACCGGTTCACTGGTGCACTACGACGCCGACGATCCGGCCGGCTACGAATCGCGGTTGGCCGAGGCGGTCAATGGGCTCGTCGCTGAGCCCGAGCGGGCGAAACGCTACGGCCAGGCGGGACGCCAGCGCTGCGTCGAGGAATTTTCCTGGGCCCGCGTCGCCGAGCAGACCGTGGACATCTATCGGAAGGTGGGCGCTTAGCGCCGCCGACATCGCCTGGGAAGCGACCCGGAAGGCCCGCAAGCCTGCCCGTGAAAGCCCTAAGTGGCGCTCGTGACGCCCTTGAGTTCGTCACCCAGGGCGGCGGCTTCGTCGGGCGTCAGCTCGACGACCAAACGCCCGCCGCCCTCAAGTGGTACCCGCATCACGATGCCGCGCCCCTCCTTGGTTGCTTCCAGAGGACCGTCGCCGGTCCGGGGCTTCATCGCCGCCATCGAGTGCTCCCTCCAGGTTCGAGCTGGCCCGCCCTCGCGGACCTGGTCGGCGCCGAGCATGCCCCGCCAGCGAATTTTCTGCCACACCCGGCATCGAACTGCCACATCACCCCCCTATTGTTCCCTATAGAGGTCACCACTTGCACAAAGACCCGGTTGTGGGTGCTCACCGGGTGGTTGCGGGCACCCAGCATTCGCGGATGTGATCGTCGACCATTCCGGTAGCCTGCATCAGCGCGTAGGCGGTCGTGGGCCCGACGAAGCGAAAGCCGCGCCGCTTCAGGTCGGCCGCCATCGCCTTCGATTCGGCGGTGGCCGACGGGATTTCGGAGCCGTCGAGCGGCCGCGGCCGCGGCGGCGGCGCGTAGGACCACAGCAGCTTCGACAGGTCCTGCGGGCTGCCCAGCTCCGCCGCGGCCCGCGCGTTGGCGATGGTCGCGTCGATCTTGGCCCGGTTGCGGACGATGCCGGCGTCCGCCAGCAGCCGCTGCACGTCGGCGTCGGAGAACTCGGCGACCTGCGCGGCGTCGAACCCGGCGAAGGCGCGCCGGAAGTTGTCCCGCTTACGCAGGATCACCAGCCACGACAACCCGCTCTGGAAGGCCTCCAGACTCATCCGCTCGAACAGCGCGGTCCCGTCGTGCACCGGGCGGCCCCACTCATAGTCGTGGTAGTCGCGGTACAGCTCGAAGTCCGGCCCGGGCCGGATGCCCGCCCAGCCGCACCGGACAAGTTCCTCGTCGCTCACATTCAGTCCTGACGATCGTCGCCCTCGCCCGGTTCCACCGGCGCGCCGCCGGCGTGGGCTTCGGTGTCGCCGTTGCCGGTTCCGGCGGCGTTCACCGCGGCGAGCTGGCCGCGCAGCGCCTCCAGCTCGCGGGCCAGGCGCTCCAACACCCAGTCGACCTCGCTGGCCTTGTAGCCGCGCAGCACCTGGGTGAACTTCACCGCGTCGACGTCGGCGCCGGTCACCCCGTAGGCGGGCAGCACCGTCGCCGTCGTCCCCCGGGGCAGGGGCGGCAGCTGCTCACCCCGCCCGAACAGCAGGCTGGCCGCGCCGAACAGCACGACCGCCACCAGCACCAGCACGACCAGGTACAACAACACCAACGCCACGCGGTCGATACTGCCCTATCGCCCCGACAGTGCCGTGCTCAGCGCGGCCGCAGGACGTTCATCGGCGGGCGGTCGGCCAGCGACACCGGCGACGTGCGCTCGGTGTAGCCGAAGCCGTCGGCGCCGTCGGCGACGAATTGGGTCAACCCGACCCCCGAGTCGGGGACGCCGCAGCGCGACAGCAGCGTCGCGATGACCTGCCGGCTCATCGCGCCGAGCTCGGCCAGCGGCCGGTTACGGTGCGCCCGCACACCGAGGTTGACCTGCGCGATGGCGTCGCGGCCCAGCCGGTCGAAGGCGTCCACGAGCAGGCCGATCTCCACGCCGTAGCCGGGCGCGAACGGCACCGATGTGAGCAGCTCGCGGGTGGCCGCGTACTCCCCACCGAGGGGCTGCAGCACGTGGCCCAGCTCGGGGCGCAGCGCCGCCAGCAGCGGCCGCGCGACCAGCTCGGTGACCCGCCCGCCGCCGGTCGCCCCGGCGGCGCCTTCGGCGTCGCCCACCTTGAGGGGTCGCCGGTAGAAGCTTTTCACCAGGTGCACGCCGTCGCCGGTGAGCAGCGGCGCGACCAGCCAGGGCACGAACATCGGGTGAGGGTCGAGCAGGTCGGAGTCGACGAAGACCACGATGTCGCCGCCGGTGACGGCCAGTGAGCGCCACAGCGCCTCGCCCTTGCCGGGGCGCACGGGCACCTCGGGCAGCGCCTGCTCGCGGCGCACGACGCGGGCGCCGGCGGCCACCGCGCGGATCTCGGTGTCGTCGGTGGAGCCGGAGTCCAGCACGATCAGCTCGTCGACCAGGCCGTCCAGCAGCGGCGAGATGCTCTCGATCACCGCCGCGATGGTCTCTTCCTCGTCCAGGGCCGGCAGCACCACCGAGATGGTCCGCCCGGCCTTCGCGGCGACCAGGTCGGCCACGCTCCAGCCGGGCCGCACCCAGCTGCGGTCGGCCAGCCAGATGTCGCCGGGCCGGGCGGCGAGCATGCCGGCGTCGCTGACGTGCCCGGCGCACAGGTCCGACGCCGTCACGCGAGCCCCCTGACCGTGCGGGCCGGCGGGCGGGTGCCCTGAATCGACGCGACCATCTCCAGCACCCGGCGGGTGGCCGCCACCTCGTGCACGCGAAACATCCGGGCGCCGGCGGCCGCCGCGAGCGCGGTGGCGGCCAGCGTGCCCTCGAGGCGCTCGGTCAACTCCACCCCCAGAGTCTCCCCGACGAAGTCCTTGTTACTCAAAGCCATCAGCACCGGCCACCCGGTATTCACGAGATCACCGACGTGCCGTAACAGCGCCAGCCCGTGGAAGGTGTTCTTGCCGAAGTCGTGGGTGGGGTCGATCAGTATCCGGTCGCGGGCCACCCCGAGCGCGACCGCCCGCTCGGCGGCGGCCGTGACCTGCGCCAGGACGTCGTCGACCACGCCCCGCGTGGTGGTCCCGTAGTGGACCCGGAACGGGCGGGTCCGCGGCGCCGCGCCGCCGGTGTGCGAGCACACCAGCCCCGCACCGAACTCGGCGGCCACCTCGGGCAGCGCCGGGTCGACGCCCGCCCAGGTGTCGTTGACCAGGTCGGCGCCGGCCGCGCAGGCGACCCGGGCCACCCCGGAGCGCCAGGTGTCCACGCTGATCAGCTGGTCGGGGTAGGCGTCGCGCAGCCACTCGATGAAGGGCACCAGCCGGGCGATCTCGGTGTCGGCGTCGACGTGCTGGCCGGGCCCGGCCTTGACGCCGCCGACGTCGATGACGTCGGCGCCCTCGGCGACGGCCCGGTGCGCGGCGGCCTGGGCGGCGGCGTCGCTGAAGGTCGCGCCCCGGTCGTAGAACGAGTCCGGCGTCCGGTTGACGATCGCCATGACCAGCGCGCGATCGCCGGCGACCGGGCGGCCGCACAGTGTCGCTTCCACACGTCCATGGTGCCCGGTCGCGGCCCGCGCCGCCGCGCGGGCCGCGTCGTTCCCGAGCGCGCGCCCGGTCGCACGCTCGGCGTCACACACCGGCATCAGCCCTGCGGCCGCTTGCCCTCCGCGACCTCGTCGGGATACTCGTCGTAGAACGGCACGTAGCCCTCGTCGCGGCCGGCCAGCACGTACAGCGGGTCCTCGACGTCGGGGCCGTAGCCCTGGTCGCGCAGCTCGACCTTGCGGCTCTTGAACGTCGTCGTCTGCGCCAGCTCCTTGACGATCCGCACGAACAGCGGCAGCGCGTAGACCGGGAGTTGGCCGTAGACGGCGCGCGCCAGCGACTTGCCGTCGAACTCCGCGCCCTCGCGCAGCTTGACCGCCGCCATGCCGGCGCGGCCGCCGGTGCGCGGCACCTCGACGCCGAACACCGTGCACTCCTCGACCGACTCGTCGGACACCAGAGCGGCCTCGACCTGGGTCGTGGCGACGTTCTCGCCCTTCCACCGGAACGTGTCGCCGAGCCGGTCGACGAACGCCGCGTGGCCCATGCCCTGCGGGCTCATCACGTCACCGGAGTTGAACCAGCAGTCACCCTCACGAAAAGCGTTGCGCACCAACTTCTTCTCGCTCGACTCTGAGTCGGTGTAGCCGTCGAACGGCTGCAGCCGGTTGACCTTGCTGAGCAGCAGGCCGGGCTCCCCAGCCGGCACCCGGCGCACCCGGCCGTCGTCGTCGCGCAGCGGGGCGCCGGTGTCCGGGTCGTACTCGACGTAGGCCAGCGGCAGCGGGAAGACGCCCGTCGAGCGGGGCACGTTGAACACGTTGATGAACGCGGTGTTGCCCTCGCTGGAGGCGTAGAACTCGCAGACCCGCTTGATCCCGAACCGCTTGGTGAACTCGTCCCAGATCTCCGGGCGCAGGCCATTGCCGGCGATCACCCGCACCTTGTGCTTGCGGTCGGTCGGCTTGGGCGGCTGGTTGAGCAGGTAGCGGCACACCTCGCCGATGTAGATGAACGCCGTGGCGTCGCTGGCGATCACCTCGTCCCAGAACTTCGACGCCGAGAAGGACTTGCCCAGCGCCAGCGTCGCGCCCGAGTTGATCACCGACGACAGCGCCACCGTCAGCGCGTTGTTGTGGTACAGCGGCAGGCAGCAGTACAGGGTGTCGGAGGGCTTGAGCCGCAGCCCGATGCCGCCGAACGCGGCCAGCGCCTTGAGCCAGCGCAGGTGGGTCATCACGCTGGCCTTCGGGAAGCCGGTGGTGCCCGAGGTGAAGATGTAGAACGCGGTGTCCTTGGCCAGCACCGCCGACGCGGACGCCGGGTTGGTGGCCGGGGCGCCGACGGCGAAGCGCTCCAGGTCCTCGATGGTCAGCGTCTCGGTGTCACCGGACCCGCCGCACTCGGCCACGGCGCTGACCAGGTCGGTCTCGGCGACCAGCACCTTGGCCTTGAGCAGGCTGAGGCTGTGCTGGAGCACCTCGCCGCGCTGGTGGTAGTTGAGCATCCCGGCGACGGCCCCGCACTTGACGGTGGCCAGCATGGTCAGCACCGCGTGCGGCGAGTTGCGCAGCATGACCGCGACGACGTCGCCGTGCCCCACGCCGCGCGCGGCCAGCACCGCGGCGTACCGGTTGGCCGCCGCGTTGGCGTCGCGGTAGGTCAGCTGCTGATCCCCGAAGCGCAGGAAGACGCGGTCGCCGTAGCGGGCCGCCCGCTCGGCGAACACCGTGCCGATCGACTTCTTGGAGTTCGGCTGCGCCAGCAGCCCGGTCAGCGCGCCGCGCACGATCACCGGCGCGTCCGCCAGCAGGCCCGGCACCCGAGTTGCGATATCGGTCAGAGTGACCGCCGCGCGCGCTCCCCCGTCGCCATCGGACACGTGATCCCCTCGATTCGTCAGAAGAATGTCAAGCTCGGCGGACAGCCTAATAGGGGCGCCGGGGGACGTCGCCCGATCAGCCGGGTGCGCACGCGTCGAGCGCCGCCCGCACCTTGTCGACGAGCACCAACCGGTCCATCGCCCGCGGGGAGATGTAGCCGCCGTCGCGCAGCCCGCGCAGCCAGGTCCACAGGCCCTCGTAGTGCCCCGCGGGGTCGAGCAGCACGACGGGTTTGCCGTGCAGCCCGAGGTATCCGGTGGTCCAGGCGTCGAACAGTTCGTCGAGGGTGCCGATGCCGCCGGGCAGCACGATGAAGGCGTTGGAGCGGTCCTCCATGACCTGCTTGCGCTCGTGCATGGTCTGGCTGACGATCAACTCGTGGGCGTCGGTGTCGGCGACCTCGCGGCGCATCAGGATCTGCGGGATGACGCCGACGGTGCGGCCGCCGCGGGAGCGCGCGGCGCTGGCCACCGCGCCCATGGCCGATACCTTGCCGCCGCCCCACACCAGCGTCCAGCCCCGCTCGGCGATGGCCTCGCCGAGTTCGGCGGCCAGGGCCAGCAATTCGGGATGCTGGGGGCCCGACGCGCAGTAGACACACACCGCCCAGCCGCCCGAGGAATCGCCGTCCCGCCGCATAGTCGCCAAAGGTAGACCACCGCGATACGGCCCGTCGTATCTGGGGCTTTCGCCCTGCGGGCGGTGCCGTCGGCACTAAAATCCGGCGGTGCCGATTCGCTGGAATGTGCCCGAGCAGGCGGCCGCGTTGGACCGGCTGAACGCCGCCCTGGGCGACGCGCGCCCGGCCGGCGCGGTAGTCCTGGGACCCGACGGCTGCGGTAAGTCCACGCTGGCCCGGTTGGCCGCCGAGCGGTTCGCCGGCGGCCGGCCCGGCACGGTCACCCGCTGGGTCACCGGCACGCCGACCGAGCGCGCGGTGCCGTTCGGGGCGTTCAGCCACCTGGTGCGCATCGCCGACCTCGGCAAGCCGGCCGCGTTGCTGCGCGCGGCCCGCGCGTCGCTGGGCGGTGACGAGCTGCTGCTGATCGTCGACGACGCCCAGCACCTCGACGTGTTGTCGGCGACGCTGGTGTACCAGCTGGCGCTGGCCGGCACGGTGCGGATGGTGGTCACCGCGCGCGCCGACTCCGCCCCCGACGCCGTCGCCGCGCTCTGGGCCGACGGGCTGCTCACCCGGATCGACGTCGACGCGCCGGCCACGTCCGCCCCGCCGTCGCCCGACGCCTTCCTCGCCGAGTTGCCCGCGCCGGCCCGGTCGGTGCTGGACTACCTCGCAATTGCCGAACCGTTACCGCAGGCCACGCTGACCGCGCTGGTGGGCGACGGCGCGGTCGCCCAGGCGGTCGAGTGGGGCGCCGCCGAAACCCGGGTCCGCGGCGGGGCCTCGCAAGACCCGGTGGTCTACACCGCGCACCCGGTCTTCGCCGACCGCGCGCGGGCGGCGCTGGGTTTCGACGAGGCCCGGCAACGGCGCACCGACCTGCTCGGCCTGTGGGCGCAGCGACCGCCCGATCACCTGAGCGACCGGCTGCGGCTGGCGGTGCTGGCGCTGGACAGCGCGACCCCCCAGCGGGCCACGGAGGTCGTCGCCGCCGCACGCGACGCGTTGCGGTTGGGTGACCTGACGCTGGGCGAGCGGCTGGCCCGGTCGGCGCTGGAGCGCTCCGGCGGGCTGACGGCCCGGCTGGCGCTGGCCCACGCGCTGGCGTGGCAGGGCCGGGGCCGCGAGGCCGACGCGGTGCTGGGCGAGGTCGACTCCACCGCGCTGACCGAGACGGCGCTGCTGAATTGGGCGCTGCTGCGGGCGGCCAACCAGTTCTGGATGCTCAGCGAGCCGGAGCGGGCCACCGCTTTTTTGCAGACGGTCCGCAACCGGGTCGGTGACGACGGGGCGCGCACCACGCTCGACGCGCTGAGCGCGACGTTCGCCATGAACGCCGGCAACGTCGCGCACGCCGTGCGCGTCGGCGGCCAAGTGTTGGCGTCGCCGGCGGCCGACGATCAGGCGGTGGCATGGGCGGCCAGCGCCGCCGCGCTGTGCGCGGCGCGGCAGGGCCGCTTCGACGACGTGGAGCCGTTGGCGCGGCGGGCCTTCGCCGCCGAGCATCCCGGGCTGCTGCGGTTCACGGTCGGGCTCGGGCAGACCACCGCCCTGTTGACGACGGGCCGGCTGGACGCGGCGGCGGCGCTGGCGCAGCAGTTCACCGACTTCGCCGAATCGCAGCAGCCGGGGCGCGCGATCGGCGAGGTGCTGCTGGCGCACGTGCTGATCGCGGCCGGCGAGTTCGACCGCGCCGTCGCGCTGCTCGTGCCGGCGGCGTCGACGCTGCAACGCACCGGCTACTCTTGGGGCCCCCTGTCGCTGATGCTGCTGGCCACCGCGCTGGCGCAGCTCGGTGACACCGCCGCCGCGGCGAAGGCGTTGAGCCGTGCCGAATCCCGGCACGGCACCAAGTCGGCGCTGTTCGCCCCGGAGCTGGGCGTGGCGCGCGCCTGGCGGCTGGCGTCGATGCGCGACCGGCACGGCGCGGTGTCGGCCGCCCGCGACGCCGCCCGGATGGCCGAGCGCGGCGGGCAGCCGGGCGCGGCGCTGCGCGCCTGGCACGAAGCCGTCCGGCTCGGCGACACCCGGGCCGCCGAGCCGTTGGCCCGGCTGTGTGCCGAGATCGACTGCGCGACGGGGCGCGTCGCGCTGGCGCACGCCCGTGCGCTGGCCGCCGGCGACGACGCGGCGCTGCTGGCCGCCGCGGCCGAGCTGGCGGCGCTCGGCATGCACGCCGCCGCGACCGACGCCGCCGCGCAGGCGCGGGGCGCGCCGATCGGGCGACCGGGCTAGGCCGCGCTCAGCCGGTCAGGTAGTCGCGCAGCATGTCCACGGCCGCGGTGATGTTGGCGACCGGGACCCGCTCGTCGCGCTTGTGGGCCAGGTTCGGATCGCCGGGCCCGAAATTGACCGCGGGCACGCCGCGGGCGGCGAACCGGGACACGTCGGTCCACCCGTACTTGGCCCGGACCTGGCCGCCGGCGGCCTCGACCAACGCCTTGGCGGCGGGCCGGGATAGACCGGGCAGCGCCCCGGCCGCGGCGTCGGCCAGCTCGATCTGCACGTCAAGACCGTCGAACACCTCGCGGACGTGCTGCAGCGCGTCGGCGACCGACCGGTCGGGGGCGAAGCGGAAGTTGACCGTCACCGACGCGGCGTCGGGAATGACGTTGCCGGCCACGCCGCCGTCGATGCGCACCGCGGACAGGCCCTCGCGGTAGGCGCAGCCGTCGATGTCGACGGTGCGCGCGCTGTAGGCGGCCAACCGGTCCAACACCCCGCCCAGCTTGTGAATGGCGTTGTCACCCAACCACGATCGCGCCGAGTGGGCGCGGGTGCCGGCGGCGCTGACGACGACGCGCAGCGTGCCCTGGCAGCCGGCTTCGATGTAGCCGCCGGTGGGTTCACCCAGGATGGCGACGTCGGCGGCCAGCCAGTCCGGCAGCTCCCGCTCGATGCGGCCTAAACCATTGGCGGCGGCGTCGATTTCCTCGCAGTCGTAGAACACCAGCGTCAGGTCGTGGGCCGGCTCGGCGACCGTGGCCGCCAGGTGCAGGAAGACGGCGTCCCCGGATTTCATGTCGGCGGTGCCGCAGCCGTACAGGTCGCCGCCGTCGCGCCGGCTGGGCAGGTTGCCGGCCACCGGGACGGTGTCGAGGTGCCCGGCGAGCAGCACCCTCGATCCCAGCCGCCGGTGGGTCCGCGCCAGCACCGCGTTGCCGTTGCGGACGATCTCGAATCCCGACGTCTGGGCGCGCAACGCCGCCTCCACCTCGTCGGCCAGGCGCGCCTCGTCCCGCGATTCGCTCGGGATGTCGACCAGCGCCGCGGTCAGCGCAATCGGATCCCCGCCCAAGTCCAGCACGAACCTGAGGGTAATCGCTGCGGCGGTGCGTGCCGCGCTAGACGAACACCTGCGTCGGCATCACCTTGGGTTTGACGCCGTACCGCGGCCCCACGCCGTAGCCGCCGCGCCCGGCCGAGGCCACCGCCGGCATGCCCGTCGCCCAGGTGGTCTGCGGTTCCCCATCGAGGGGCGCGGCCCATTCCGAACCGGCCAGCGTCGGTGGTGGGCCGGCCGGGGTTGCCGCCGACCAGGCGGCCGGCACCCGCAGCGCGCCGATCACGTTCGCCGAGCCCAGACTCGCCAGCACCGGGGTGGCCGCGGAGCCGGCCGGGGCCCCCGCGGCCACCAGAGCGCCCGCGCCGCCCAAGCCCGCCGTCTGACAACCCGCCAAACAGGAGCAGAGCAATGGCTTTCGACTTCGGGGCGCTGCCGCCCGAGACCAATTCCCTGCGCATGTACACCGGCGCCGGCGCCGGGCCGATGCTGGCCGCCGCGGCGGCGTTCGGCGCACTCGCCGACGAGCTGAACAGCACCGCCCTGGGCAGTCAGTCGGCGATCGCGAACCTCACCGGCGACGAGTGGATCGGGCCGTCGTCGGCCGCGATGGCGAGCGCCGTCGAGCCGTACCTGACGTGGCTGCGCACCACCGCGGGTGAACTCGAGCACGCCGCCGCCCAGGCCATGGCGTCGGCGGCGGCCTACGAGGCGGCGTTCGCGATGACGGTGCCGCCGGCCGTCGTCGCCGCCAACCGGGCCCAACTCGCCGCGCTGCTCGCCACCAATGTGCTCGGGCAGAACACCGCGGCCATCGCCGCCACCGAGGCGCAATACGGCGAGATGTGGGCCGCCGACGCCGCCGCCATGTACGGCTACGCGGTGGCGTCGGCGGCCGCCGCGCGGCTGAGCCCGCTCACGGCGCCGCCCCCGGCCACCGACCAGGCCGGAGGTTTGGCGCCGTCGTCGGCGGCCGCGGCCACGACGAACGGGTTGCACCAAGCCGTGTCCAACGCGCCCGACCTGGTGCAGTCGCTGGCGGATCCGACCGCGACCCCGCTGGACGACATCCTCGGCAACTCGGTGGTCTCCAACGTCGGCAACGCCGCGTTCGACGATGTGTCGTGGAACGTGTTCAACGCCATCGTGTCCGGGGTGCTCTACCAGCACACCGTGGACACGGCCGTGCCCGCGGCGGCGGTGGCCGGCGGGCTGGGCGGCGCGGTGCTGGCCGCCGGGACCCCACCGGCCGCCCAGCCGGGAGGCACCGACAACGCGCCGATCGACGGGCCCCCGCCCACGTTCGCGAGGTCCCCGGTGGGTTGCCCGCGATGGCCAGCACCGGCCGCGGCGGCTCCGGCCTCGGCGCGCCGCGTTACGGCGTCAAGCCCACCGTCATGCCCAAGCCCGCCGTCTGACAACCCGCCAAACAGGAGCAGAGCAATGGCTTTCGACTTCGGGGCGCTGCCGCCCGAGACCAA
>NZ_LZKC01000436.1:0-22152 GCF_001672685.1 Mycobacterium sp. E2462 | reverse complement strand
CGTGCGTACCGATCCCGAGGCGCCGAAGCACAAGGGGATTTCCTGCCTGATCGTCGACATGACGCTGCCCGGCATCGAGGCCCGTCCGTTGATCACCCTCAACGGTGACACCGATTTCGCCGAGGTGTTCTTCCACGACGTGCGGGTGCCGGCCGACGCACTGCTGGGCCCTCTGAACGCGGGTTGGCAGGTGGCCACCACCACGCTCAGTCACGAACGCGCGGGAGCCGCCAGGCTGTACGCGGAGATGCAGGCGCGGATCGAGGAACTGGTGCACGACCTGGGCGCGGCCCGGCCCGACGCGCTCGAGGATCCCGTGACATTGCGGCGCCTCGGCGAAATGGCGTTGCGCATCAAATATCTCGAGGTGCTGTGCCTGCGGTCCATCTCGGCCACCCTGCACGGCGGCTCGGAGAAAACCGCCCTGGGATCGGCCAGCCTGGCCAAGACTTTGTGGGGCGAGATCGGCCAGGGATTGGCCGACCTGGCCTTCGACGTGCTGGGCGACGACGGAGCAGGCGGCCCGTGGGCCGACTACCGTCTGACGTCACGCTCGCTGACCATCGCGGGCGGCACGACCCAGATCAACAAGAACATCACCGCCCAGCGCGTGCTGGGGCTGCCACGCGCATGAACCTCGAATTGACTGACGAGCAGGTGGCGTTGCGCGACACCACCCGCCGCTTCCTCGCCGAGAAGGCACCGATCTCGCCCCACGTGCGAGGGCTGCTCGACGATTCGACCGGCACCACCGACACGGTGTGGCGCGGCCTGGCAAACCTGGGCGTCATCGGCCTGCTGGTGCCCGAAGAGCACGGTGGCGCCGGCATGACGATGGTCGAGGCCGGCGTTGTGGCCGAGGAATTGGGTGCGGCGCTGAATCCGGGGCCGTGGCCGTCCAGCGCGGTCGCCGCCGCGCGCCTCCTCCTCCGGCTGAACGTGCCGGCGGCGGAGCTCATGACCGGGATCGCGGACGGCACCACGGTCGTCACCGTGTGCCTGCCCGAAGCCGGGCACCCGGGCCTCACGGCCGGCCGCCACGGTGCCGATGCGGTCGTGAGGGGCGCTCTCGGCGGAGTGCCGGACGCGGCCGCCGCCGACGTGCTGCTGGTGGTCGCCGAGGAGCGGGAGGGCGCCGGGATTTTCGCGGTCCGCGCGGGGTCCCCCGGGTTGTCCGTGCAGCCGAACCGCGGCATCGACCCGTCCCGCAAGCGGTGCCGCGTCGCTTTCGACTCCGCGCCCGCGCTACGCCTAGCGAGCGCCGCCCCGGACCTCGTGGCGGCGGTCGCCGACGACGTGTTGATCGCGGCCGCGGCCGACGCGCTCGGCGCCGCCCGCGCCGTCATGGAGCTGGCCGTCGAATATGCCAAGACGCGAAAGCAATTCGGCCAGCCGATCGGATCGTTCCAGGCGATCCAGCATCTCTGCGTCGACATGTACGAGACCGTCGAGTTGGCGCGCGGCGGCGTGATCCACGCGCTGTGGGCGGCCGACCACGCCGAACCGGGTGAACGGCAGGTGGCGGCGCTGCGGCTCAAGGGGTTCGCGGGACGACTGGCCAGCGTGGGTGACACGGCCATCCAGGTGCTCGGTGGCATCGGCTACACGTGGGATCACGACGCTCATCTGTACCTCAAACGCCTGCTCGGTTGGAGCGCATTCCGCGGTGCGTCCGACCGGTACCTCACCGATCTCGGTGTGCGCCTTGCCAAGGGGAGGTGATGAGCGGCCGCGCTTCGCAATGGGGACTGCACCGGCCGTATGCAGGGGGTTCGCCCCGCGCCGTCTGCTAATCTTCGACAAAGATTTGGTTCGGTGGAGGGGTGCGGGTCGCGTGGGACGAATGCCCGGGGGCACAGGAGATTCCGGGGCGCGCCGCACCGAGATCCTGCAGACCGCCGCGTCGCTGATCGCGTCGTCGGGTTTGCGAACCTCGCTGCAGGAAATCGCCGATGCCGCAGGCATTCTGCCCGGCAGCCTGTACCACCATTTCGAGTCCAAAGAGGCGATCCTCGTCGAGTTGATCCGGCGCTACCAGGACGACCTAGACCGCATCGGGCAGGCGGCGCTGGGGCGACTCGACGAACCCGACCCCCGTTCGCCGTCGGAGAAGATCGTCGCGCTGGGCTCGGCCATCGCCGCCTGCGCCGTCGAGCACCGCGCCGCGCTGCAGATGTCGTTCTACGAAGGCCCCAGCACCGACCCTGAGCTGATCAAGCTGACCCGACAGCGGCCCGTCGCCATCCAGGAGGCGATGCTGCAGACGCTGCGCGCCGGCCGCTGGGGCGGTTACCTCACGACCGACGTGGACCTGCCGACGCTGGCCGACCGCATCTGCCAGACGATGCTGCAGGTCGGGCTCGACGTCATGCGCCACCATTCCCCCGCCGAACAGGTGGCCGCGCTGCTGTGCCGAATCATGTTGGCCGGGTTGGCCTCCGATCCTCCCACCGACGCCGCGCTGGACCGGTCGGCGGCCTTGGCCGCCGCGGACCGCGTCATCGCGACGTGGTCCGACGACAGCGACGCCGATCCCAGTGGCAAGGCGGCGCACGTGCGCGCCGTGGCGCGCGCGGAGTTCGGCCGCCGCGGATATGAGGTCACCACCATTCGCCACATCGCGTCGGCGGCGGGCCTGGGCACCGGAACCGTCTACCGGGTGATCGGCTCCAAAGACGAGTTGCTCGCCTCGATCATGGAATCGTTCGGCCGCAAGGTCGAAGCGGGCTGGGTCAGCGTCCTGCGCTCCGACGCCACGGCCGTCGAGAAATTGGATGCGCTGAGCTGGGTGAACGTCAACGCGCTCGATCGGTTCTCCGACGAGTTCAGGATTCAGCTCGCCTGGATGCGCCAGTCGCCCCCGGACACCCCCAACCCCGGCTGGCTGTACGCCACGCGGCTCCGGCAGATGAAAACGCTTCTCGCCGAGGGGATCCGGTCTGGCGAGATTCGGATTGACGCGCCGTCCACGGCGATGCTGGCGCGATGCGTCATCGCTTTGCAGTGGATTCCCGAGAACATTCTCGCCGACGTCGGCACCCGCGCCGCGTTGATCCATGCCCGCGACACCGTTCTGCGGGGCGTCGCGACGCGCGGCTGAGCAGGCCGGCGCGGACCGCGGGGTATTGAACCGAATAACTGTTACCCATACAGTGAGGCGGTTAGAACCTGACTAGCGGTGAATGAGAAGGGGATTTCCATGACTGTTGTGGATCGGTTGCGCTACGACGGCAAGCGAGCCCTCGTTGTCGGCGGCGCGACCGGCATGGGCGCCGCGGCCGCTATGTCGGCGGGCGAACTCGGCGCCGAAGTCATCGTGCTCGACTACGCGCCGGTGAACTACGACGTCGCGCAATCGGTGCAGGTCGACCTGCGCGACCCCGCCTCGATCGACGCGGCGCTGGAGCGGATCGACGGCCCCGTCCACGCGGTGTTCTCGGCCGCCGGCATCGCCGAAGGCACCACCGACCTGATGGCGATCAACTTCCTCGGCCACCGCCACCTCATCGACCGCCTGCTGGAGAAGAACCAGTTGCCCTCCGGCTCGGCCATCTGCTTCATCTCCTCGGTGGCGGGCATGGGCTGGGAAAACGACTTGGACCTGCTGACCGAATTCCTCGCCATCCCGGGCTTTGCCGCGGCGCAGGACTGGGTCAAGGCGCACGAGGCGGAAGGCATCATCCACTACGGGTTCTCTAAGAAGGTCGTCAACGCTTACGTCGCCACCCAGGGCTACCCATTGCTGAAGAGGGGCGTCCGCATCAATGCGATCTGCCCGGGGCCCACGGACACCCCGCTGGCCCAGGCCAACGCCGACCTCTGGCTCACCTTCGCCCAGGACTACCGCGACGAGACCGGCTCCAAGGTGCACACGCCCGAGCAGATGGGCGACGTGATGGCGTTTCTGAACAGCGCCGCCGCCTTCGGCATCAGCGGCATCACGCTGCTGGTCGACTACGGCCACACGATGGCGTCGCTGACGAACGCCTACCCGCCGGGAAAGCCGATCATCGACATCATCATGGGCCGCGTCAAGCTCTGACGCCAAAGGCGCCGGTACCGTCGGGGGCATGCCCCGCATCCTGATCATCGGCGGCCACGGCAAGGTCGCCTTGCAGTTGGCCAGCATCCTGACCGATCGCGGCGACGAGGTGACATCGGTCTTCCGCAACCCCGAGCATTCCGACGACGTCGCCGCCACCGGCGCGCGCCCGACGGTGGCGGACATCGAGCACCTCGACACGGCCGCGCTGGCCGAGCTGCTGGTCGGCCACGACGCGGTGGTCTTCTCGGCCGGGGCCGGCGGCGGGGATCCGGCGCGGACGTACGCCGTGGACCGCGACGCGGCGATCCGGGTCGTCGATGCCGCCGAGCGGGCGGGGGTGCGCCGCTTCGTCATGGTGTCCTACTTCGGGGCCGGCCCGAATCATGGCGTGTCGCCGGATAATTCGTTCTACGCCTACGCTGAGGCCAAGGCGGCGGCCGATGAACACCTGCGTGCCAGCGGGTTGGACTGGGCCGTGCTGGGCCCGGGCAAGCTCACGCTGGACGAACCGACGGGGCGCATCACCGTCGGCGCGCAGGGCAAGGGCGAGGTCTCGCGCGCCGACGTCGCGCAAGTCGCGGCCGCGGCGCTGGCCGACGACTCGACCATCCGCCGCACCATCGAGTTCAACAACGGCGAGACGCCCATCGCCGAAGCCCTGGGACGCTGAGCCGGCAACGGAGTAAGCTGCGCTACGCAGCTGGTCTGCCGTCGCCGCAACCGCGGCGTCGGCATCGAGCGAGGCAATGTTAGACGCGCTTTGCAAGAGGGAACCCGGTGGGAGTCCGGGACTGTCCCGCAGCGGTATGCAGGAACGACCGCCGTCACCAGCACTGGTCTTTAACGAACGACCGGGAAGCGACGGCCATTAGGAGCACCACCCGGTGCGCGCCTGCGAGTCCGAAGACCTGCCAGCTGTGCCGGACGCGCCGCGTTCGGCCGGTTCATCGCCTCGTGGAATGGGCGTATGGCCTTCGCCGTTCGTGGTGTGTGCCCGCACGAGTCATGGGGCGCGCATCCGGTACGGCTATGGCTGCGCGTCCGCAGGCGGTTGACCACACCGTTGAACATAAGGACGAAAAGTGACCTCTCAGCCATTTACCGCCACGGTTATCGGATCCCCGCGCATCGGCCCTCGACGCGAGCTCAAGCGCGCGACCGAGGGTTATTGGGCCGGACGAACCAGCCGCTCGGACTTGGAATCCGTCGCCGCGACGTTGCGCCGCGACACCTGGGCCGGCCTCGTCGACGCCGGCCTGGACTCCGTCCCGGTCAACACCTTCTCCTACTACGACCAGATGCTGGACACGGCGGTGCTGCTGGGCGCGCTCCCGGCCCGGGCCGCGCAGGTCCCCGACGACCTGGACCGCTACTTCGCCGCGGCCCGCGGCAACGCCGACGTCGCGCCGCTGGAGATGACCAAGTGGTTCGACACCAATTACCACTACATCGTGCCGGAGATCGAGCCGTCGACCGCCTTCTCGCTCAATCCCGACAAGGTGCTCTCCGAGCTCAAAGAGGCGCTGGCACAGGGGGTTCCCGCGCGACCCGTCATCATCGGCCCGCTGACATTCTTGTTGCTCAGCAAAGGCGTCAAGGGCGGCGGCGCGCCCATCGACCGCCTCGAGGAGCTGGTGCCGATCTACACCGAGCTGCTCTCGCTGCTCGCCGACAACGGCGCGCAGTGGGTGCAACTCGACGAGCCCGCGTTGGTGACCGACATCTCCCCGGACGCACCGGCGCTCGCCGAGGCGGTCTACAACAAGCTTGGCGCGGCGACCAATCGGCCGGCCATCTTCGTCGCCACCTACTTCGGTGATCCCGGTGCGTCGCTGGCCGGCCTGGCTCGGACGCCGATCGAGGCTATCGGCGTCGACCTGGTCTACGGCGCCGACACCGCCGTCGCCGCGGTGCCGGAGTTGTCGGGCAAGACACTCGTCGCCGGTGTCGTCGACGGGCGCAACATCTGGCGCACCGACCTCGAGGCCGCGTTGGACAAGCTGGCCAGCCTCAGCGCGGCGGCGGCCGACATCGCGGTCTCGACGTCGTGCTCGACGCTGCATGTGCCGTATTCGCTTGCCCCCGAAACCGATCTGGACGACGCGCTGCGCAGTTGGCTCGCCTTCGGCCAGGAGAAGGTCGCCGAGGTGGTCACGCTGGCGCGCGCGTTGCGCGACGGCCGGGACGCGGTAGCCGACGAGATCGCGGCCTCCAATGCCGCGGTGGCGTCCCGCGCGAGCGACCCGCGGTTGCACAACGACCGGCTGCGGTCGCGGCTCGACTCGATCGTCGCCACCGGGACACACCGCGGGGACGCCGCGCAGCGCCGGGTCAGCCAGACCGAGCGGCTGCAGCTGCCCCCGCTGCCCACCACCACGATCGGCTCGTACCCGCAGACGTCGGCGATCCGCAAGGCGCGGGCGGCGCTGCGCGCCGGTGAGATCGACGAGGCGGAATACCACGAGCGGATGCGCAAGGAGATCGCCGACGTCATCAAGCTGCAGGAGGACCTCGGCCTCGACGTGCTGGTGCACGGTGAGCCGGAACGCAACGACATGGTGCAGTACTTCGCCGAGCAGTTGGACGGTTTCTTCGCGACGCAGAACGGCTGGGTGCAGTCCTACGGCAGCCGCTGCGTGCGCCCGCCGGTCCTCTACGGCGACGTCGTGCGCACGCACCCGATGACGGTCGAGTGGATCACCTACGCGCAGTCGCTCACCGACAAGCCGGTCAAGGGCATGCTGACCGGCCCGGTGACCATCCTGGCGTGGTCGTTCGTCCGCGACGACCAGCCGCTGGCCGACACCGCCTACCAGGTCGCGCTCGCGATCCGTGACGAGACCGTGGACCTGCAGTCCGCGGGCATCGCGGTGATCCAGGTCGACGAGCCGGCGCTGCGCGAGTTGCTGCCGCTGCGCCGCGCCGATCAGGACGAGTACCTGCAGTGGGCCGTCGGGTCCTTCCGGCTGGCCACCTCCGGGGTCGAGGATTCGACGCAGATCCACACGCACCTGTGCTACTCGGAGTTCGGCGAGGTGATCGGGGCCATCGCGGACCTCGACGCCGACGTGACGTCCCTCGAGGCGGCGCGCTCGCACATGGAGGTCCTCGACGACCTGAACTCGGTCGGCTTCTCCAACAGCGTCGGCCCGGGCGTCTACGACATCCACTCGCCGCGCGTGCCGAGCACCGCGGAGATGGCCGAGTCGCTGCGCGCGGCGCTCAAAGCAGTTCCAGCGCAACGGCTCTGGGTCAACCCCGACTGCGGGCTGAAGACCCGCAACGCCGACGAGGTGGCCGCGTCGCTGAAGAACATGGTGGCGGCCGCGCAGGAAGTCCGCGCCGAGAGTTAGGGTTTCGCGAGCGTAATCGCACCGCGGTTTTCCCGCGAGATTTTCGCGGTGGGATTACGCTCGCGGCCTACTCCGAGAGCACCTCGACGGGTACGTCGTCCGCCCACGGTTGCCGGGTCACCATGTCGGCGACTTTGACTGTGCCGCGCTCGAATTCGCCGGTCGCCGCGTCCACCAGGCGGTAGGACTGGGTCTGCCTGTGGATCGGCTGCGCGTCGAGCAGCACCACGCGCACCTCGCCCGGTTCGAAGCGGCACCGCTCCTGCAACGCGGCGATGAGCTGCTCGTTGTGCATGTGGCCGTCGCCGAAGTTCCAGCCGATGGCGGTGCTGCAGATGCGCTCGCCGTCGGTGAGGATGTAGTCCTCCTCGTTCTGGCCCGCCATGGCCCGGTGCGCGAGCGTGAACAGCGCACGACCGTGGGTGTTGAAGCCGCGAAACGCATATCCCATGTAGATCGGGATCTGCGCGGCCTCCGGGCTGCCGTAGAAGCGTTCCAGCTGGGCCTGCGGCATGCTCGCGATCGCGACGATGCCCCGGGTGATCTTGTCGTTTGCGGACGGCTTGATGCACCACAGCGTGGTGTCCCAGTTGCCGGCGTAGTAACGCATCCCCGGCAGGAACGAGACCTTGCGGGGAAACAGGTTGCCCAGCACCACGATTCCGGCGACGACGACGAACAGAACACCCACGAGCACCGGGTGCCGCAGATCCGCCAGGCCCAGCCGGGCGTGCGCGACGAACAACGCCAGCACGCCGTAGATCATGAACACGTTCCACTCCAGCGGCACCCCCATCGGTATCGAGACGAGGATGCCCAGGTGGAAGCAGACCATCACGATGGCGGCCACCGTGATGGGCCAGCCGCTGTGGCAGAAGAACAACGGCAGCGGCACCAGCATCTCGATGGCCGTGCTGACGTGCGCCAACCACCGCGACAGCCGGCCGGGCCGCAGGTCGTCCGGAAACTTCTCGAAGAAGCGCCGTTTGAGCCAGCGCGGCCGCACCAGCGGGTTGTTGGACATCATCGTGGAGATGACGAACGGAAAGTGCTTGTTGAGCTTCGACGTCGCCGCGCCCATCCAGATGACGAGGAACACGACCTTCGATCCGACGATCATGTCGACCCCACCGAACAGGAAGGTCACCGCCATGCTCGCGTACACCTCGCCGCGGGCGGCCAGGAAGATCACCTTGTCGCGCAGCCCCAGCACCGCCAACAACAGCAGGATCAGCACGATCTCCCACTCGGGCAGTAAACCGACCCTGGTGCCCAGCTCCGGCACCGGCCCGGTGCCATCGGAGATCAACGCGCCCAGAAGAACGAGCAGAAACAGGCCGTAGAGACCGACGTCGAGCGGGGTGCGCTTGGTGCCCCTGGTCATCGGCACCCGATCCGGCCACGGTGGCAGCCTGATGGTGCCGAACCGCAACCAGTACAGGATCGAACCCATGGGCGGGAAAAAGCGGTTGTTGAGCGGCCCGAACCCGCATCCCAGGCCGACCACCTCGAACAGCATCGTGTAGAGCACGACCTTCTCGAACACGATCGGCTCCGACCACCAGGATCGCCCAGTGAACCCGTCAATGCCGTTGGTGGTCAACGCGAACAGGTAGGCGCCGAGGATGTAGAGCAGGATCTTGACGACGTAGAACAGGTGCAGCACCACCGGCGTGCCGAAGCCGACCTCGGCCCAGTGCTTGGCCATCGGGCGGATCTTCTCGCTGCGGGTGCCCTTGGACCATTCGGCCATGTCGAGCTGCGGCAGCTCGGGCTTCAGAAATCCCATGGTTGTTCACACTAGAACGCGTTCTAGCCGCACGCGTCGAACTTCGGACGCCCGGCCGAAGATTCCCGTCGAATTTCCCTGGCCCGTTGCGCGGCGTTTCCCGACCGGCGACCCAGTCGCGCCGTATCGGGGCGGGCGAATTCTGCGTGAACCCACTCCGGCTGCGGGGGCCACCGGTGTAGTTTGCTGCTAGGGCGGGGCCAGGTGAGGAGCCAGTCGTGTCAGAGGTAGATTTCTGCGTGGTCGGCGCCGGTTTCGCGGGCCTGACGGCCGCCCTCCGCCTGCACCGGGCCGGCCACTCGGTGGCCTTGCTGGAAGCGCGCGACAGGGTCGGCGGCCGCACGTTCACCGAGTACCGCCCGGACGGGACATGGATCGACCGCGGCGGCGCTTGGGTGGGGCCGGGCCAAGACCGCATCCACGCCTTGATGCGCGAGTTCGGCGTGGCGGAGTACAAGCAGCACAACGACGGCGACGCGATGATGATCATCGACGGCTCGGCGCACCGGTACGGCGGCACCATTCCGTGGACCATGAGCCCGTGGGCGGTCGCCAACCTGGGCGTGGGATTGCTGTCGATCGAACGGATGTGCAAGCAGGTCCCGCGCGAAGCCCCTTGGGAGGCAACGCATGCCGCCGAATGGGACCGCATCAGCCTGGGGGAATGGATCGAGCGGAACACCGCATCCCGCCAGGCGCGCCAGATGCTGGACATGGCGCTGGCCGGCGCCTACACCTCGGCAGCGTCGGAGACGTCGCTGTTGTGGTGCCTGCTGCAGATGGGCTCGGCCGGCGGCCCCACCTTCGTGATCTCCGGCGCGGGCGGCTCCCAGGATGCCCGGCCGGTCGGCGGGATGGGCGCCGTCTACGGGCCCATCGCCGCGGAACTGGGCGACACGGTGCACCTTTCGCGGCCGGTCCGGCGCATCGCCCAGGACGCCGACGGCGTGACGGTCAGCGCGGACGGGATGACGGTGCGGGCCCGGCGGGTCGTCGTGGCGATCCCGCTGGCGGTCGCGAGCTCGATCGTCTACGAGCCGGCGCTGCCGGTGGACCGCGCGATGCTGCATCAGCGGATGCCGGGCGGCGCGGTCGTCAAGGCGTCGGTCATCTACGACGAGCCGTTCTGGCGGTACGACGGGCTGTCCGGCCAGTCGGCCGCATCTGGCACGTTGGCGACGCTGACCATCGACGCGTGCACCGACACCGGCGAACCCGGGATCATGTGCGTGATCACCGAGGGGCCGGCGGCGCGTCGGCTGACCTCGCTCGGCGAGGCCGAGCGCAGGGCCGCGATCGTCGGCGAGCTGACCGCCCGGTTCGGCGAGAAAGCCCGGTCGCCGCGGGAGTACCACGAACAGAACTGGACCACCGACCGCTATGCGGGCGGTGGCATGATCAGCCACGCCCCGACCGGGGTGTTGACCGAGTTCGGCCACACCCTTCGTCCGCCGTGCGGCCGGATCCACTGGGCCGGGACGGAGAGCTCGGCGGTCATGTGCGGGTGGATCGACGGCGCGGTCCGCTCCGGCGAGCGCGCCGCCGCCGAGGCACACGACGCCGAGACCGCGGCGGTCGGATGACGCCGCGGAACGGCTAGCCCGCGGCCTGCTTGGCCGGCGGTCGATAGAAGATCGCCAGTTGGCCGATCGCGCCGGCGAGGCCCAGGCCCACCGAGATCGCCAGGCCCTGCCAGCCGTCCAACCAGTTCTTGCCGAAGATCAGCCAGTCCAGGCTGTAGCGGCCCGCCCCCACCGTGGCGACCGCGACGGCGCTGACGGCCAGGACCAGGTTGTACTCCCAACCCTCTTTGACGATGAAGAAGCCGTTGGCGCGGTGCACCGTCCACGCCGCCACCAGCATCAACGACACGAACCCCGCGGCCGGGATGGGAGTGAGCAACCCCGCGGCCAAGCCCAGCCCCGCCGCCATCTCGGTGCTGGCCGCCACGGTCGCGTGGAATCTGCCCGGCTTCATGCCGATGCTCTCGAACCACCGCGCGGTGCCGGGGATGCGGCCGCCGCCGAAGAACTTGTTGTAGCCGTGCGCGGCCAGCGTCACGCCCAGCACCAGCCGCAGGATCAGCAACCCGACGTCGTGGAAAGTGTCATACGGAGCCATATCTGTAAACCTAGATCATGGGCCCGGCGCCAGACCAGGAGCGGCCAAACCGGCCGCCAACCAGCTACGTCGCTTAAACCGCTGGTCCGTGTGGGACCATAACGGCGTTCGCCCGTCCAAACCCGAGACCCCGAGGGGGTGCACCACGGCTCGCACCGCGCCAGGCAGCGGCGCCCACCACCAGGCGGCAAGCGGCCGGGGGGCCGCCGCCCTCGAGCACTCGGTGGTGTTGCTGGACGGCACGGCGGGCCACCCCCGCGAGCTGTTGGGCAACAAGGGCCACGGCATCGAGGCCATGCGCCGCGAACGGCTGCCGGTGCCGCCGGCGTTTTGCATCACCACCGCGGTGGGGCTGCGCTACCTCGCCGATCCGCAAAACACCATGGACGCGATCTGGGACGACGTGCTCGCCCGGATGGCCTGGCTGGAGTCCGAGACCGGGCGCACCTTCGGGCGGGGCCCGCGCCCGCTGCTGGTCAGCGTGCGCTCGGGTGCCACCCAATCGATGCCCGGCATGATGGACACCATCCTCAACGTCGGCATGAACGACGGCGTCGAGCGCGCGCTGGCCGCCGCCGGCGGCCAGGATTTCGCGCGCGACACCCGCCGCCGGTTCACCGAGATGTACCGGCGCATCGTCGGCGGTGAACGGCGCCCGATACCCACCGACCCGTACGCGCAGCTGCGCTCGGCGATCGAGGCCGTGTTCGCGTCGTGGAACTCCCCGCGCGCGGTGGCCTACCGCGCCCACTACGGCCTCGACGACGGGCACGGGACCGCGATCGTGGTGCAGGCCATGGTGTTCGGCAACGACGGACCGAATTCGGGTGCGGGAACGTTCTTTTCGCGCAACCCGATCACCGGTGACAGTGAACCGTTCGGCGAGTGGCTGCCGGGCGGTCAGGGCGACGACGTGGTATCCGGTTCGGTCGCCGTCGAGCCGATCGCGGCGCTGCGCGACGAACAACCGGGCGTCTACCACGAACTGGTGAGTGCGGGGCACGCGTTGGAGCGGCTGCACTCCGACGTCCAGGAGATCGAGTTCACCGTCGAGGGCGGCACCCTGTGGTTGCTGCAGACGCGGGCGGCGGAACGGTCGGCGCAGGCGGCGGTGCGGCTGGCGCTGCAACTGCGCCGCGAGGGGCTCATCGACGACGTCGAGACGCTGCGGCGGGTCACCCCGGCCCACGTGCAGACCCTGCTGGCGCCCGCCTTGCAGCCCGAAACCCGATTGGCGGCAAAGCTATTGGCCAAGGGGCTGCCGGCCTGCCCGGGTGTGGCGACCGGAACGGCGTACACCGACGTCGACGAGGCGCTGCGCGCCGCCGAACGCGGTGAGCGGGTGATCCTGGTCCGCGACCACACCCGCCCCGACGACGTGTCGGGCATGCTGGCCGCCGACGGCATCGTCACCGAGGTCGGTGGCGCCACCAGCCACGCGGCGGTGGTCAGTCGCGAGCTGGGCCGCGTGGCCGTGGTGGGCTGCGGCCCCGGCGTGGCGGCCGCCCTGGCCGGCAGGCAGATCACCGTCGACGGCGCCAAAGGTGAGGTGCGCGAAGGGCAGTTGCCGTTGTCGGCGTGGTCGGAGAGCAACACCGCCGAGCTGCGCGCGCTGGCCGACATCGCGCGGCGGATCAGCCCGTTGCGCGCCCACGCCGCCGGGGAGCACGCGCGACTGGACGACGTGTCCGAGGCGGCGGTGCGTGACGCGCTCAACGACGGCCGCCTCGACGTGGTCTCGGCCGCCCCGCTGACCGTCATGCTGACGGCCCTGCGCCTTCAATGGCGGTCGGCGTCGTGACGGAACTGGGCGTGCTGCAAGCGGTCCGGCTGAAGGGACGGGTCAAGCCCGACGAGCTGGCCGCGACGCTGGGAGCCGACCCCGATGACGTCGCGGCGGCGACCCGGCGGCTCACCGAGTCCGGATTCCTCATCGCGGACGCGACGCTGCGGATCAGCAGCGAGGGGCGCGCCCGGCTCGAGGCCCTGCTCACCGAGGAACGGCGGGCCGTCGACTCCACCGCGATGACCGCCGCGTACGAGCACTTCGGTTCGGTGAACGGCGATTTCAAGCGCGTGGTCACGGACTGGCAGCTCAAGGGCGGCCCCGGCGGCGTTCCCAACGGCCATGACGACGCCGAGTACGACGCCGCGGTCCTGGCCCGCCTCGACGGCGTGCACGCGCGCGTGCTGCCCATCGTCGAGGCCGCCGCGGCGCAGGTGCCGCGGTTGGCGGCCTACGCGGACAAGCTCGGGGCGGCGCTCGACAGGGTCAAGTCCGGCGAGACCGCCTGGCTGACCAGGCCGCTGGTGGACTCCTATCACACCGTGTGGTTCGAGCTGCACGAAGAGCTGATCGGCGCGGCCGGCCTGACGCGCGAGCAGGCGGCGCGCTCCGGCGACGCGCACTGACCCCGCGACAGCTACAGCGCGGCGTCGAGCAGCCCCAGGTATTCGTCGATGTCGGCGACCGCCGACGCGGCGGCGTGCACGCTGATCGCGATCGTGTCACCGATGCCGTGGACGCCGTGCACCAATCCCATCGCCGGTGACAACGCAGGGTAGCCGGCGGTGAGCACCACCCGCCCCTCGCCGAACCGCAGGTCGGCCGGCCCACGGTTGACGCTGGACACCACGGTGTTGCCGGACACCCCGGCCGGCCGGGCGTCGGCATCGAATTGCCCGACTCCCCAACGCAATAGCGGCGCCGGGACGGCGGCGAAGGCGCGGTCGGCGGCCCGCGCCGCGGGGTGTTCCTGGCGACGGCGGCCGGCCGCCAGCTCCGCGGCGATCCGTTCCGCCCTCACGTCTGGGGCCAGCCCGGGATACAGCCCCACCGCGACGCTGCCGAAATGATTATTCGCTTGCCGTGTACCGGGTTTCGACATCGGCACCTCGGCGCCCAGCGAGTCGGCGCCGGCACCGAGCAGTTCGGAGAGCGCCGTCGACACCGCAACCAGCGCGCTCACCGTGACGGTCGGGCCGCGCAACTGCGAGCGATGCCGCACCAGCGTGCGTACCGAGCGGGCGCCCGCCGGGCGCGTGTTGGTCGCAAGCAGCGGCCGCGGCCCCGGGCCGGCGGTCAGCGACCCGGCGCGGATGTCGCGCACGAGTTGGCGATGGGCGCGCGCCGCCCCGGCGGCGCGCCGCAGGAAACACCCGGGCCGGGCGGGCGGCACCGCGGGCACCGGGGTGGGCCGGCCGAACAGCCAACCGGCCAGCGCCGCGCCGCGGGCGCCGTCGGCCAGCGCGTGCGGCAGCTGCAGCACCGTCACGGTCCCCGGGCCGTCGGCCCCGGGGATGCCGAACACCGGCGCGAAAACGTGTAATTGCCACGGCACCCGGCGCAGGTCCAGCTGGTCGTCGGCGAGGGCGGCGACAGCCGCCAGGCAGGCGCCCCAACTGGGCTCGGCGAGGTCGTGGCGGAGCACCGCCTCCGCGGCCGCATCCGCGGGCACCCACCGGGGGTAGACCAGCGGGCCGCGGTCTCGCAGGCGCACCGACAGGGCGGGGCAGGCGCGGGCCCGCTGCCGCACCCGCTTGATGGCGTCGGCGCAGTCGGCGGCGTCGAAGGCGTACAACAGGAACTCGTCGTTGGGCACCTTCGCCGAGATCCAGTAGAACTGCGCGTCGACGGCGGCCATCCGGGCCACGGCGTCAGCCGGCGGAGCCGGTGAACGCCAGCACCAGGTCGGCCACCTTGTCCGGCTTTTCGAGCTGCAGGAAGTGCCCGGCGCGATCGACCACGGCGACCCGGCTGCCCGGGGGCAACGCCCGCTCCGTCCAGCGGGCGAACGCCGGCGTCATGCAGCCGTCGTCACGCCCGTGCAGGTACAGGCACGGCAACACGGGCTCCTTGGTCCACAGTCGATTCAGCTCGGCGTACCGCGCCGACGGCCGCCGGCCACGCAGGGCGCGGTAGGGCCCCAGCGCGGCGCGCCAGCTCTCCGGCGTCCCGATCGCCGCGTCCACGTGGCGCAGGTCCTCGTCGGCGCGGTACCCCGGCGACCAGCGTCGCCACAGCAGCGGCAGGACCCACGACGCGGACCGCTCGGGAAGCCAGGGGACTTGGAAATACATGATGTACCAGCTGCGAAACACTTGGCGCCCCAGGTGGCCGGCCAGCCGGCCGCGGTCGGCGACACCGCTCGCGCGCCGGAAGGCCACCGACGGCGGCACCGACATGATCGCGGCCTTGGTGAAGGGGCTGTCGGGCATCGCCGCCAGGCCGGTCGCGGCCATCGCACCCCAGTCGTGGCCGATCACCACGTCCCGGTCGGTGCCGCCCGCCGCCTCGCGCACTCGCAGGGCGTCGTCCATCAACGCGCCGACGTGATAGCTGCCGTCGGTCGGGATCGCGGACGGCGCGTAACCGCGCATGAAGGGCGCCACCACGCGCCAGCCCGCGTCGGCGAGCCGGGGCGCGAGCTTGCGCCAGCCGTAGGCGGTGTCGGGGAAGCCGTGCAGGCACAGCGCCAGGGGCGCGCCGGGCGGCCCCCAGGTGAGTGCCTTCAGGTTCCCGGCGGGCCCGTCCACGTCGATCCAGCCCGGTTCAGCCATGTCCACTCCCTGCTCGACGTCCGCAGGGACCAACCTAACCTGTGCGGTCCCGGGGTGCACCGACCCCGGCGCCCAACGCGCGAGATCGCTTGTCTGGCAGGGTGTTTCGCGGTCGTTCGGGTAACGCGGGCACCAGGTCGGCGACGACGATCGTGCGCATTCCCCCACCCGCCCGCCGCCGCGCGGTCAGCTCTCCGATCGGCTCCTTAAACCGGTCCGGGCTGACCTTGGGGAACACCGAGACGTAGGACTCGGCCGCTTCCTCCGGGTTGCGGTCGAACGACGACGTCGGGCTGACCGATGGCACGGTCGCGGCGACCGCCTTCCTCCTCAGGGGACTTGACGGCGAATCGTGCACCCGATGGACACGAGCGGGAGGGAAAATTCACCGCGCCGTCGACCCTGCGGGGCAGCCTCGATCGAAGTGGGTAACGTCACGTCGCATGAATACCGTCAGCACCAGCCCCGAGACGGTGCAGTTCGCCGGGGCCGGCGGGATCACCCTGGTCGCCGACGAGTGGAATCGCGGCACGGCCGGCGGCGGGCGGCCGAGCATCCTGATGCTGCACGGCGGCGGCCAGAACCGGTTCTCGTGGAAGCACACCGGCCAAACCCTGGCCGACGAGGGGTTGCACGTGGTGGCGCTGGACTCCCGCGGGCACGGGGACAGCGACCGCGCACCCAACGCCGACTACGACGTTGAGACGCTGACGGCCGACGTCCTGCACGTGTTGGAGGCGATGGGGAGGCCGGCGACCATCATCGGCGCCAGCATGGGCGGGTTGACCGGGATCCTCGCCGCGCACCGGGCGGGCCCGGCGAACGTCACCCGGCTGGTGCTCGTCGACGTGGTTCCCCGCTTCGAGAAGGGCGGCAGCGCGCGCATCCGCGACTTCATGTTGAGCGGCATCGACGGGTTCGACTCGCTCGAGCAGGCCGCCGACGCCGTCGCCGCGTACCTGCCCCACCGCACCAAGCCGCGCAGCCCCGAGGGCCTGAAGAAAAACCTGCGCCTGCGCGACGGCCGCTGGTACTGGCACTGGGACCCCGCGTTCATGACCAAGCCCGGCGACGATCCCGAGTTGCGCACCGAGAAGTTTGAGCAGGCCGCCAAGAGCCTGACCATCCCCGTGCTGCTGATCCGCGGCAAGCTCTCCGACGTCGTGAGCCTGGAAGGCGTGCGGCACTTCCTGGCCACCGTGCCGCGCGCCGAATTCGTCGAGCTGTCCAACGCCGGGCACACGGCGGCCGGCGACGACAACGACGCCTTCAGCGCCGCGGTGGTGAAGTTCGTCAAGCGCTCCTGACGCGGCCGCGGCTAGTTCGCCGGTTTCTCGGCGTGCCCCCCGAACTGCTTGCGCATCGCCGACAACGCCTTGTTTGCGAAGTCGTCCAGCGACCGCGAGGCGAACCGGGACTGCAGGGCGGTGGTGAGCACCGGCGACGGGACGCCCTCGTCGATCGCCGCGATCGCGGTCCAGCGGCCCTCCCCGGAGTCGGAGACCCGCCCGGAGAACTCCTTGAGATCCGGCGAGTCGTACAGGGCGATCGCGGTCAGGTCCAGCAACCACGAACCGATGACGCTGCCCCGCCGCCACACCTCGGCAACCTCGGGGATGTTGAAATCGTATTGATAGAACTCGGGATTCGACAGGGGCGCGGTTTCCGCGTCGCCCTGCTGGATGTGCTTGCCGATGTCGGCGTTACGCAAAATGTTTAGGCCCTCGGCCAGCGAGGCCATCATCCCGTACTCGATGCCGTTGTGCACCATCTTCACGAAGTGGCCCGCCCCGGCGGGGCCACAATGCAGGTAACCCTTTTCGGGTTGCGCGATCTCACCGTCGCGCCCCGGTGTGCGCGGCGCCGCGTCCACCCCGGGCGCCACGGTGGCGAAGATGGGCTCGGCCCGCTCGAACGCCTCGTCGTCGCCGCCGATCATCAGGCAGTAGCCACGCTCGCGGCCCCACACGCCACCGCTGGTGCCGCAGTCGAGGAGATGAATCCCCCTCTCCGACAGCGTCTTTGCGTGACGAATGTCGTCGCGATAGTAGGAGTTACCGCCGTCGATCACGATGTCGCCGGACTCCAGTGTCTTGGCGAGCTCGTCGATCACGCCCGTGGTGATCGTTCCGGCCGGCACCATCACCCACACCACGCGGGGCGCCGTCATCTTCTCGGCGAGCTCCTTCAGGGAGGACACGCCGGTGGTCCGCTCCTCCCCCGCCATCGCCTTGACGGCGTCCGGGTTGTGGTCGTACACCACGCATTCGTGTCCACCGTCAGCGACGCGGCGCACGATGTTGGCGCCCATCCGGCCGAGGCCGATCATCCCGAGCTGCATCTGTCGGTTCTCCTTACTGCTGCGATGACTGCGATGACTGTGCCGGCTGCGCGCGCTTCGGCAGCCATGGTTGTTGCCAATGGTGATCACCGTGCAGCAATGACCGCGCGGCGTCGGGCCCCCACGAGCCCTGGTCGTAGTGGTGGATGCGGCTCGGCTTGTCCAGCAGGGGCTGGACGATGCGCCAGGTTTCCTCGATGGCGTCTTCACGGGCGAACAGCTGACGGTCCCCGATGATCGCGGCGTGCAACAGCCGTTCGTACGGCCGCACCGCCTCGCCCAGGTCCTCGGCAAACGAGGAGTCCAGGTGCACGTCATGCCACGAGTCCCCGGCCTGGGCCGACAGCTGCAACCGCATGCCGGGGTCTGGGTCGATGCGCAACACGATCTGGTTCGGCTCCGGCGGGCGACGGTTCGGCAGGAACGAGAACCCGGGGACGTGGTGCAAGAACATGCGGACCTCGGTGACCCGTTCGGGCAGCGCCTTGCCGGCGCGCAGGAAGATGGGCACGCCGGCCCAGCGCCAGTTGTCGATCTCGGTTCGCAGCGCGATGAACGTCTCGGTCTGCGAATCCTCGGCCACCCCGGGCACGTCGGTGTAGCCGCGGTACTGGCCGCGCACGCAGCGCTGGGGGTCGAGCGCCGGCATGGCCCGGAACACCTCGGCCTTTTTGTCGTTGAGGTCGTCGTCGCCGGGACCGACGGGCGGCTCCATGGCCACCAGAGCGAGGACCTGCAGCAGGTGGTTCTGCACGACGTCGCGCAACGCGCCGACGGCGTCGTAGAACTTGCCGCGGTCCTCGATGCCGAAGTCCTCGGCCATGGTGATGTGGATTTCGGAGATGCTGTCGCGATCCCACAACTTGGCGAGCGCGTTGTTGGCGAAGCGGAGATACTGCAGTTCCTCGACGGGCTGTTTGCCGAGAAAGTGGTCGACGCGCAGGATCTGGTCCTCGTCGAGCACCGCGCGCAGCCTGGCGTTCAGGTCGCGCGCGGACGCGAGGTCGTGACCGAACGGCTTCTCCACCGCGACGCGCGCACACTCCAAAAGGTCTGCCTTGGCGAGGTTTTCGACGATCGGCGCGAACAACGACGGCGGCATCTCCAAGTAGTACAGCGGCCGACAGTCGGATCCGATCAGCTTGGCCAGCTCGCCGTAGAGCTTGTCGTCGGTGACGTCGCCGTGCACGTAGGACAACCGGCTCGCAAGTCGCTGGAACACCTTGTCGTCGAAGTCCTCACCGGACGCCGTGATCGCATCGCGGGCCCGCTTGACCACGTCGTCTTTGGAGATGTCGTCACTGGCCACGCCGATGATGGGGAAGTCGAGCAGGTCGCGAGCCTCCAGGCGGTATAGCGCGCGATAGGTCATCTTGCGGGCGAGGTCGCCGGTGATGCCGAAAATGACCAACTTGTTCGAAGCTTCGTCGGAACCGTTGTCCGCCGAACCGCTGTCAGCCAAGCCCGCACCTCCCGAAAGTGAACGAACACGTCTGACATGCACTACCCGCGGCGGACGGAGTCAACACTAGACACTGCGTATAGGCCCGACAACTTCAACGGTCCGCGCCCTTTGCAAGGATGACGGGCATGGCTGATGCGCTGCACGTCGCGGTCTACCTTCTGGGCGGCCTCGCGGCGTTGGAGACCGGCGCGATCGCGGTGCTGGCGGTACTGCTGGCGCGCAGCCGTCGCGAGGTCGAAGAGCTCCAGCAACGCACCGACACCCGCATCCGGTTGCTGTCGGGCGGTCGCGAGGCCCTCAAAACCGTGTGGAACACCGCCAACCTGATGCGCAAGGAGGGCTTCGGGGCCGCCGTGCGCAGTTCCATCGAGGACCTCGCCGATTGGGCGGAGGTGGAGCGACCCGACCTGGCCCGCGTCACGCCGGACGGCCGGGTGGTGATCTTGTTCTCCGACATCGAAGAATCGACCGCCCTCAACGAACGGATCGGCGACCGCGCCTGGGTCAAGCTCATCAGCTCGCACGACAAGCTCGTCTCGGATCTGGTGCAGCGGCGATCCGGGCATGTGGTCAAAAGCCAGGGTGACGGGTTCATGATCGCGTTCGCCCGCCCCGAACAGGCGGTGCGGTGCGGCATCGACGTCCAGCGCGCCTTACGCAAGGACGCGAAACGCAAGCGGCACGAAAAGATTCGAGTACGAATCGGCATTCACATGGGCCGGTCGGTGCGCCGCGGCGACGACCTGTTCGGCCGCAACGTGGCCATGGCGGCGCGCGTCGCCGCCCAGGCGGTGGGCGGCGAAGTGCTAGTGAGTGAGCCGGTGCGCGACGCCGTCGCCGATTGCGACGACATCCGGTTCGACAAGGGCCGCAAGGTCGAGCTGAAGGGGTTCACGGGGGACCACCGCCTGTTCGCCGTCGACATCGGGACCGACCCCGACCCGGACTAACGAGCCGGATTCGCCGCCTCGTATTCGGCGAGCCGTTGATGCAGCCGGGACCGGACCTCGTCGGGCGTGTAGGCGCGCCGCTTGCGCTGGTCGCGCGCCACCAGCACGCCGCCGGCGACGACGCCCGCGGCCCCCGCCAGGCCCACCCACTTCCAGATGCTGCGCATGCGAGCCAGGCTATTCGCAGCCGGATCCGGTGCCCGCACGGTGTGGTTAACTTGTCTGCCCAGACACGGACCCGCGCACCTTAGGCCCTATGATGCTGACCCTTGACCAGGCGCTCAATGAGACTCGCACGGGCGACCTTTGGCTGTTCCGCGGACGCTCCGGTCCCGACCGCGCAATCCAGACGCTGACGAACGCGCCGGTCAATCACGTCGGCATGACGGTAGCCATCGACGACCTGCCACCGTTGATCTGGCATGCCGAATTGGGCGACAAGCTCGTGGATTTGTGGACCGGTACCCCGCACCGGGGGGTACAGCTCAACGACCTGCGGCAGGCGGTCCTGCAGTGGGCCGACCGCTACCACCAGCGGTGCTGGCTGCGTCAACTGACGCCGTACGCGACCCGGGAGCAGGAGAACAAACTGCTGCGCGTCATCGCCCGCATGGACGGCACCGCGTTCCCCACCACCGCGCGGCTCACCGGTCGTTGGATTCGCGGCCGGATTCCGACGATCAACGACTGGGTGCGGGGAATCCCGTTGGTCGACAACAAGGTTCGCGAACAGACCCGGCGCCGCCGCGCGGACCGCGCGATGAGCCTGTCCACCGCCTACTGCGCGGAGACGGTGGCCATCACCTACGAGGACATGGGCCTGCTCGACACCGACAAGGACGCGAATTGGTTTGACCCTGGCAAGTTTTGGAGCGGCGACACGCTGCCCCTCGCGCCGGGCTACCGACTCGGCGACGAGATCGAGGTTGCCGTCGGTTGAGGTCAGTCAGTCGACCGACATCTCCCCCATCGTCGACCACCCCGTCGCGTCGATCGTCTGACTGATGATCTTGGGCGTCGCCGTCAGCGCCTGCGGCAGCTCCCGCATCGCCCGCGCGAAGTGGTCACTGTTGACGTGGGCGCCGCCCGCGGCGTCGTCACGAAACGCCTCCACCAACACGTACTCGGCGGGGTTATCCAGGCCGCGTGACCATTCGAACCACAGGTTGCCCTCCTCGGCGCGCGTGGCGGCGGTGAACGATGCCACCAGGTCGGGCCAACGCTCCGTCCACTCGGGCTTGGTCTCGAACTTGACGACGATGAAGATCATCTGCCGATCACCCCGCTGGTTGCGTGACGCCCGCGCGGTCCCTGGCGGGCGAGCCCCAGCATATCCGCCAGGGGACCGGCCCCCTGCCAAGCCAAATGTGGCAACACCGGCAGCAAACCGGGACTAATTGGACATCCGCGGCGGTCGACAAGCGGCAATACCGTTGCCCATTTCAACCGCTTGGGGTGGCGTGGGAGTTCGTCGAAGAACCTCTCGCGGTTTTCAAGTCGCCTATTGAGAAGGTCGGCCGCGCCGTCC
>NZ_LZKC01000435.1:0-18130 GCF_001672685.1 Mycobacterium sp. E2462 | reverse complement strand
GGCGACGATCTCCGCGGCCATTCCCGCGCCGGGCGGTTACCGCGGTCCACGATCAACGGCACCCGACGCGTCTGACGGACCGCGCACCGGCGCACCACCCCTCGCCCGCTTCGACCATCTACGCGCCCGCGAAGCTGACGCGGGAGCTGTGGGGACCTGACGACGGGCGCTTCTCGTCAGTCGCGCGCCCGTGGAACGTATTTCGGTAACTTTGGGGTGCCACTCCGCTCAGTCGCCGGAACTGTTCACGAAAATTTGCCGCCGAGGCGAAACCGACGTCACGGCCGATCCGTTCGATGCCATGGGCGCTGTGTTCGAGCAGTTCTTGGGCGTGGCGGATGCGCACTCCGGTGACCCATTGCATGGGGGTCTGACCCGTCTCGGCCTGGAAGCGACGGTTGAGCGTGCGCACGCTCATCGCGGCGTGAGCGGCGATATCGGCCAGCGTCAGGTCGCGGTGGGCGTTGGCCTCGATCCAGGCCAGCACCTCGTCCAACTGCGTGTGCTTGCCGATAACACTGGCGCGCACTTGGTTTCGGACGATGAATTGCGCCTGACCACCGCTTCGGTGCAGTGGCGCCACGGCGAGCTTCGCTGCGCTCGCGGCGATGCTCGCGCCATAGTCTTTCTGGACGATGTACAGGCAGGCGTCGAGCCCCGCGGAAGCGCCGGCCGAGGTGAGGATTTGTCCCTCGTCCACGTACAGGACGTCGGGATCGAGGTCGACCTGCGGGAAGTTGGCGCGGAACAGGTCCGCTGCGAGCCAATGCGTGGTGGCGCGTTTTCCGTCCAGCAGCCCGGCGGCGGCCAGCAGGAATGCGCCGGTGCAGATCGAGGCGATCCGTGCGCCCCCGGCGTGGGCGTCCCGCAGCGCGGCGATGAGCGCGTCCGGGATCTCCGTCACGAGGTCGTCGAGCCCCGGCACGATGATGGTGTCTGCGTCCGCCAGTGCCTCGAGACCGTGATCGGTGGCGATACGCAGGGGTCCCGCCGTGACGACGGGTTCGACGCCGCACACGTGCACGCGGTACCCGTGGGTCCCGTCGGGCAGTCGAACGCGCCCGAACACCTCGACGGGGATGGTCAGGTCGAAGGCGATGACGTCGGGAAAGGCCAGCACGGCAACGTTGTGCATGGCACCAACCTAGCAGCCGGAATGGCATTATTCAGGCGGTAGGTCTTGATATTGCCATGGCCGTAACACCGTGCGGGAGCCGCTGGCGCAGACGCCGGGCACCGTCAATGAAGGCTGGTCGCTCGGATGGTGCGCACAAAGGCCGCGATGGCCGCACCGATCTCGTCGGGACTGTCTTCCTGGAGGAAGTGGCTTCCCGCGACGGTGATTTCGGTCTGGTTGGGCCAGCTGCGGATGACGTCGAGGACGCGTCGCTTGCTTGCGATCACTCCTGGGTCGGCGCGAATGAACAGCTTCGGCACGTCGCACGACGCGAGCCACGCACCGAATTGCGCTGTGGTCGCCACGACCTCGGGCGGCTCCCCGCCGAGCGGCACGTCACGTGCCCATGACAGCGTCGGGCGCCGATCCTCACCGGCGTTGCGGAACGGCCGACGATAGTGATCCATCTCCTCGTCGGTCAGATCGCGCATCACGATGGACGGCAGCACGCCTTCGATGAAGATGTTGTCGTCCAGCACCAGCGCCTCGCCTCGAGGGGAGCGCAGGCCCCGAAACATCTGAGCGACGTCGTCGGGAAAGTCGTTCCACTCCATGGGAATTGCCACCGTCTCCATGTGTACGATGCCGGCGACCCGGTCCCGGTGTTGATTGGCCCAATCGAAGCCGAGCGCCCCGCCCCAGTCGTGCAACACCAGGGTCACGCGGTCACCGAGATCGAGGGCGTCCCAGAGGGCGAACAGGAAATCACGGTTCTGGTGATAGTGGTAGCTGCCGAGTCCCGGGTTGTCCAATTTGTCCGAGCCGCCCATCCCGATCAAGTCGCAGGCGACCAACCGGCCCAGGCCTTCCAGGTGCGGCATGACGTTGCGCCACAGGTAGGACGAACTCGGGTTGCCGTGCTGGAACACGATGGCGTCACCGTCGCCCTGGTCGATGAAGGCCATGCGCTTGCCGTAAATCTCTCGGTAGCGCACCTGCGCGTATGGCTTGGCTCCGGTCATTGCACACTCCTGTCCATGAAGTCGACGTGCCGTCGTCGGTCGTCGAAGCAATCGGTGAATGGTGTCGAGATGGCGCTGCGGACCGACGGCTAGCGTCGTTGGCGCACCTCGCCGAGTCAGGAGTATTCGGCGGTGCCGCCGCCCTTTTCGGTGACGAAGCGCTCGCACGACGTCAGCAACGGCGCGACGTACTCTCGGACTCTCTGGACGGCCTGCCGGCTCGTCGATCGCGGTGATCCACTGTCAAACGGTGGATGAGGATCGTATTCCAAAAGCAGTTGGGCGTAGCGCGCGGTTTCCTCGTCAAACATCTCGGCGAGCAGTATCAGACCGAAGTCGATTCCCGCCGTGACCCCGCCGCCGGTGATGCGGTTCCCATCGATGACGACGCGCTGCTGGGTCGGCACCGCCCCGAATAAGGGCAGTGCGTCCAACATCGACCAGTGCGTGGTGGCACGATAACCGTCCAACAGTCCCGCGGCGCCCAGCACCAGCGATCCCGTGCAGACCGACGTGACGTAACGGGCCCGCGGGCCCCGAGTCGCAAGGAAATCAATCACCTCCGGATCGCGCATCGCGTCGGCCGTTCCGTTGCCCCCCGGCACAAAGATCACGTCGTAGTGATCCGCGGCGTCGGCGAGTCTTTCGGTCGCGCGAAACGGTGCGCCACTGTCCGAGAAGAACTCGTCGGTGGTGGTGTGCAGCAAATGCACGTCGGTGTGTTCGCGCAACGTCTCGTATGGTCCTATCAGGTCCAGCATGGTCAGGCCCGGAAACGGAATCATCGCCACGCTCGGTCGCCGATGCGGTGTCTCCGTCGGCGCGCTCACCGAGCGAAACTCCGCGGGATGGGGCAATGAACTCGGGTGACTACTGCGCGCATACTTCCCTCTCGGCCGGTGATCACCTGAATGTAGGAAGCACCGGAGAGGCGCGACACTGGCCGGCTGGTCAACGAACGCCGAATTTTTGCCGTGCTCACTGAGTGGGCCGAGCGGCGGGTGGGTGAGGCGCGGTTCCATCAAAAGGTCAGGCACGCGGACCTCAAGCTCTTGCCGATCGAGCGCGCGGTGCGATGGCGTCGGGTTGAATGTCGGCGTGGAGATCTCGCAGATGCGTGCGTTCGTGGCCGTGGTGGAGGACGGCGGGTTATCGGCGGCGGCTCGTCGGCTGCACATCAGCCAGCCCGCGCTGTCGGGAACGATTCAGGCGCTGGAAAAGCGCCTCGACACCCAGCTGCTGACCCGCAGCAGCTCCGGAGTGACCCCCACCGCGGCGGGCATGACGTTCCTCAACGAAGCGCGGGCCGTCATCGCGCGCTACGAAGAGGCGTTGGCCGCCATGGCCGCCCACTCGCCGCACCGAAGCCGCACGCTGCGCATCGGCGTGCCCCTGGAACTGCCGCCCCAACCGGTGTCCGAGGCGATTTCCCAACTGGCCGCGGCCTATCCGGGCACCACGGTCACGGTGCGGCACATGTCGACCGCCAAGCAACTCGATGCGCTGTGCCGCGACGAACTCGACGTCGGCCTGGTCCGTGAATTGCCCGCGACGGACCGCCTCGACGTCGGCGTCGCTCTGCGAGAACCGTTGGGTGTGTTGTTGGCGGCCGAGCAGGCGACGGCGGTGGCCTCGCCGTCGGGTGGGGTGCACCCGGACCGGCTGATTGGCTTGCAGTGGTTGGGTTTTCCACGCGCCGGCAGCCCCGCCTGGTACGACGAGATCACCGCGGTTCTGCGCAGCCACGGGATCCAGCCGGACCGCCCCGACGCCTACACCCAGGACCTGCAACCTGAGGTCAAGCTGGCTCAGATCAGCGCGGGGGGCAGATTCGCCTTGGCACCCGCGAATTGGCAACGCCCGCTTCCGAATTCGGTGCGGTGGCTGCGCTTGGTGGACAGTCCCCTGGTGCGCCGAACCTGGGTCGTCTGGCCGGCGCGCTCGCACCGCAAGGACGTCGCGCACCTGGTGGCCGCGCTCGAAGACGCCATCGAGGCCGCCGGCCGCGGCGACGATGCCCGTTCGACGGCCCCCACCGCCATCTAGCCCGGTTATCGCCGCCATCGCGATTCCCGATGGGTGCGGCCCCGACGCACGCGACCGTCAGCGTCTTGGATAAAGAGGCGACTGTACTCACGACCCCGATCACAAAGGATGCGCATGACGAAGGACATGGCCACCCCACTGCACGGCACCACGGCCCTGGTGACGGGCGCCAATCGCGGCCTGGGCCGGGCGATCGTCTCGGCACTTCTCGATCGCGGTGCGAGCAAGGTCTATGCGGCGGCCCGCACGCCGGCGCAGATGGACACCCCCGACGGCCGCATCACGCCGGTCAAGCTTGACGTCACCGACGAAGCCGACGTGAGCGCCGCGGCCGCGCACTGTGGGGACGTCGTCGTGTTGATCAACAACGCCGGCGCGATGCTGGAGTCGCCGTTTTTGACCCCGCGCAGCGCTGACGCGGCACGCACGGAGATGGAGACCAACTATTTCGGCACCCTGGCCATGGCCCGCGCCTTCGCCCCCATCCTGGCGGCCAACGGCGGTGGCGCGCTCGTCAACATCCTCTCCGTTGCCAGTTTCTACTCGCTGCCCTTCAACGCCTCGTATTGCGCGTCCAAGGCCGCCGAGTGGTCGCTGACCAACGCGTTGCGTCTCGAATTGCACCGGCAGGGCACCAATGTCGTGGCCGTGCACCCGGGCTTCATCGACACCGACATGACCGCCACCGTCACCGACCCCAAGCTGTCCCCCGAGGACGTCGCCGCCCAAACTTTGGACGCCATCGAGGCCGGTGCCCAGGAAGTGCTCACCGACGACAAGACCCGCACCGTCAAGCAGTCCATTCCCACACCTGACGACTCTTTACCCGCAACTTCAAAAACGTTGGGAGGCAGGCGATTCTCCGTGGCGGGGTTGATATCGGCTCAGGCCCGACGGGTGTCGGCGATTCAACCCTGCGACGCGCGGCGCGCCACGTCGGCCGCGCTGATGCCCTCCAGCGCCAACCCGTATCCGATGTTCTCGTCGACCACGCGCCGGAGCCGCTGCGTCAACACCGTTCGGGTGTAGCTGCTGGTCAACGGGGGCAGCGCCGCGATGTCACGGGCGATCTCGCGCGCCCGCGGCAAAAGCTGATCGTTGTCGACGATCTCGTTGACAACGCCCCACTCGCGGGCGGTGGCGGCATCCAGGATTTGGCGGGTCAACAGGAAGTAACGCGCGCGGATGCTCCCGATCACCTCCGGCCACAACAGGTTGACGCCGTCGCCGGGGACGATGCCGAAGTCGAAATGCGGTCGGTCCGAGAACACGGTGTGCGGGGTGGCGAGCACGATGTCGCACAACAGGACGTACTCGCTGTGCAGCAATACGGGGCCGTTGAGCGCAGCGATCATGGGCACCTCGACGTCGAGGATGTTCGCCAGGATCTTTTTGCCTTCGCGCCAGATCTTGTCGTAACCGACGGGGCTGAAGAAGTCGAAACCCTCCGCGGAAATTTCGTCCATGAACGCATCACCGGAGCCGGTGAGGATGACGACTCGATTGTCACGGTCGGCGCCCACGCGATGAAACAGTTCGACGAACTGCTCATGGGTGTGACCGTCGAAGCGCAGCTTGCCGCCATCGGTGTGCAGCGCAATCTCGAGCACGCCGTGCTCGTCACGGGTCAGCCTCGCATTAGGGAACTCGTCGCGATAGTCGTCAAAGGCCGTGCTCATCGGGTCCTCCAGGTCGAGTGTCCGGCGGTGGTCGCCGCTCAAACTAACCGCGAAACCCGGCTCGGCCGTCCGCCTGAACCATCACGATTGGCGGCAGCGGCCATAAGTGCCGCCGATGGCAGGCGCGAACCCGAACCGGGCGTGGCCTGCAGCCGCCCGCTCGTTGCGAAGCCCGACCGACGACCCGAGCGCTACAGACCCGACGGCACGACCTTGCCGTTTACCGTCACCTGAACCTGATCGGTCTTGGGGTTGTACTCGATCTGGCCGTGCTCGAAACTCGACACGAGCGAATCGCCCACCGTGGTCGCATCGCTGGTCGGGTAGCCCAGCGGCCCCGCCGAGCCGTTGGTGCCGGTGACGGCGGGCACGCCCGCCGGGTCACGCGGCACGTTCCACGCCTCCCGAATCTTGCCCAGCGTGATGTATGCGGGCGTGCCGGTGTCGCCGTTCTTCGCGGTGATCACCCCGCCTTGGAACTGTTGGAAGATTAGGCCGCTCGGCCGGGTGCCCGCGTTGTGGTCACCCGTCAGGGGCTGACCTAGAGCGTCTTTCTGGTCTTGGGTGGCCGACGAGTACTTGGCGGCGATCGGTCCGGTGAGTGTTACCTGCACGCCGCGCTCCCCGGCCAGCTTCACCTCGGTGGGCGCCGCCGGCGGTGCAGGTGTGGAGGTAACGCTCACCCCGCCCTGCTGGGGGGCCGAGGTGCTTGCGCTCTTGCTATCGGTGCAGCTCACGGCGATCAGCGCGACAGCGGCCACGCCGACGACTCCCGCGCGGCGGTATGCGATCGTTGGCATCGGCGTCCTCTCGCGTCGTTTCGGTGGCGCAGTCGCCACGGGCGTTATGGCCGCGAACGAACTTACAACGCGAGTCCGGGTTGCACGCCCGCGCCCCCGACCCGGGCGCTGTCGCCGTGGCACGCGTTCACGACCACCGATCACCGGAGACACGGCGTGCGGCCGCCGCCGTCTGCTGGGCCGTTCGCGATGGAAGAACCGCCCAGCAGTCGGCTATCGCAGGGCGATTAATCGCAGGCGTAGCACGCCCAGCCGCGGGCGCCGTTGCGCCAGTGGAAGCCGGCACCGCAGCCATGGTCACCGGTGCTGCCGTCGCAATCCAATGGCTGGACCATGGCCGGCGTGCCGGGCTTCATGGGAACGATTGGCTGGTAAGGGCTTTCGGCTGCATGCGCGGGAGCTACCGGCAAGAAGAAAGCCGCGGCGGCAATGACTGCAATTCTCATTCGCATTAAACATCTCCAGGTCTGGCGAGTTGTGGGCGAAGTGATGTTAAGTCCGAGAGACCTGACGTGAGGCCATAATGGCGATATATCCAACTTACGTTCAATAGGCGTTGGGTTTGCGCGTCTCAACCGCCCGACATCCGAGCGTCGGGCCCGCTAGGCAGCGCGGTTCACGCGCAAGTACCGAGGCGAACGTCCCACACGCACACAGCCGGTGGACCGAGCACCCCAGTGCCAATGTCAACGATTATGGGCCGCGTGTGCGAGTGTCGCGGGGCTGCTTCCACTTCCAGGATAAGGCCCGGTGGGGGGCTTGCGGCAAGGCCCGGGGGTTGCCGCATGCTTGCACGTCTCCACTGTTGGTTGGAAGGATTCCAGTTGTCGAAATCGCTTGACGAAGGTCCCTTTTTCCACGGCACGACGGCGCGGCTGCGTGCCGGTGATCTGCTCACCGCCGGTCGTCGGTCGAACTACCGCCCGGAGATCGTGATGAACCACATCTACTTCACCGCTCTGGTCGACGGAGCCGGCCTCGCCGCGGAGATCGCCGCAGAACTTGCCGGGGGCGCGGCCCTTCCGAGGGTGTACCAAGTGGAGCCGACCGGCGAATTCGAGGACGACCCGAACGTCACCGATAAGAAGTTCCCGGGCAATCCCACGCGATCGTTCCGCAGTACGGCGCCGCTTCGGGTGGTCGAAGAGGTCACCGAGTGGACGCGACTCACACCCGACCAGCTGCAAACATGGCGCGAACGCCTCGCTGCGCTCCTCTCCAGCGAGCGCGGCGAAATCATCAATTGACAGCTGATGATCGGCGCTCAGCCTCGCAAGACATCGCGAACGGCTCTGACCAGACGTCGGGATCTGCGCAGCATTGGTGAGAGTCGTCGTGGTCGCGTCCAAGATCTCTACGACTCGATCCTTGTCGCCGAGAAGAGCTTGTACTGGATCAACGGCACCGACCGGCGATTTAACGGTTACAACTTCTTTGGCCTTCACCCCGAGATCCCGATCGAATGGATCGACAAACACATCAGTTGACAACAGCGGCACGCTGGTCGGCTCAGTAACTCGTATGGGCTGAGATCGCTTGTCGCCCAGCACATTGCGGAGTCTTGGCCCGCCGGCGCATTCTCAGACCGAACATCACGTTGAAGATGCACAGACCGATGGTGCCGTGACGGTCGCATTGAATGCCGGCTCGACGCAGGTGCTGAAGCCGCCGACGACTCAACCGCCTGTGGTTCGCGGGGATGCGGCGCACAATGGAGGCCATGAGCGGCGCAACCGATAGGCCGAGAGCCGACACGTCCGTCTGGCCAGTGTGGCACCGCACCGGCTTCAAGTTCTTTCCCTATGCGGCACAGCAATTGGGTCAATGGTGGGTGCTGCGCTTGAACTACGACTTCCCCGACCATGACCTCTACACGCTGTTCGTGGACGGCCGCGCCGCTTTGGATGTCACCGGCGGCATAGACAGTCACATTCCGCTGGCCGCAAGCGTTGGTGCGCTGAAGCCTTTTGATCCCCAAGCCGTCGAGGCCGCGTTGACGCCCGATCTGGCAGCGGCGGCCGTGCGCGACGTCGCCGAGTACGTGGTCTACGGAAGCGAGGTCGGAGACCCGTGTGACTGGTGTGACCACTTGGCCGACCACGATCCCATGACTCGGCTGTGACGTCGCTACGTCGGCTTCACCCGCCGCGCCTGACGCTGCCGCCGATTAAGCAGCGGAAGGCCTCGTCCGATCCGCACGCGACGGCCGGGTGCGTGTGGCGGCGAGACTGAAGCGACCCAATCAAACCCGCGCGAAATTTTTCGAGCGACCGGAGTGACGTCACCGGGTGCAAACAGCAAGTCGCGGAGCGTCGTCGGACGACGCCGTAATGACCGTGATGGCGTTCAGGTCCAGCTGGCTCACCGTTGAAGATGGCTCTTGGTCACGAACCGGACACGTTCCTTGGTAAGTGGGGCGGGCGGGGCTCGAACCCGCGACCTACGGATTATGAGTCCCTTTTCGGCACCGCCTGACCAGCGCAGACAGTTAGCTGATTCGCCCGATACCGCCTGCTAGACAGCAGAATCTGCCGTTGCCGGTACGGCTACGGTACGCCCGCGATACGGCCTAGAAACGCCCCTAGTCGCCGGTAAAACGCCGGTAAAAGTGCGTTAGCTACTCGGCTGGAGGTGCTGCCAATTAGGGTGCGTATGCACGCCGAGTGATCGCAGCAGTCGCAGCACGAGTCGCGCTGTGACCTTGTCCGGCTCTGTATCAAGCTCAAGGAAGGCGGCCTCGGTCGCTCGCCCATACACCGCTTCGGTGTACATCGGACCCGGATCGCCCCATGAATCGACCGCTTTGATAGACGTTGCATCGTTAAGGCCGGTAACTACGACGGCAACCTGCCAGCTGCCGTAAAAACCGTACTTCTTCGCAACCTGGGCGGTGAGTCGCACAACCAGTTCGACGTTACCGACGATCAAGTCGTCAAGAATAACTCTGAGGTCCGGCGGTTGTGGGTTGACATGAGGAAAGTTCCTTATCGCGGTTGGCCTTTCAGAAATGAGGACTATCCGCCCAGATTCATTCAACGTTACTTCCGCAGTCCGTTGGCCCGATCCAATTGGCTGGTCGCTCGTAGTCAGAGCAACTCCGTTGGGCCTCCTTAAGGCGCGGAGTGGAGATGCCAGCGTAGGCGCGTAGCCACTCTGTCGGGCAGTCACGGCACTCGCCACGAGGGTTCGAACTTCATTGTCCCAGTTGGAGTGAGCACTCAGATCTTCGAGAAAGTCGGTCGTCGACGAAAGGGGCTCGGCTATTACAGCCAGCAGCGACTCGGCTTCCGGCGCTCTCTGTTCGAGAATCGACTCTGCGTCTGCAATGAGATCAGAACGTGTTTCGACTCGACGCTGGTGATGGCGAAAAACTTCTTGATCCGACAGGGCGAAGTTGGTCTTGTCGCCCCTGGCGTAATAGCGACCATCGACCATGTGGGGCGCACGGGGCGAAGCCGGAACCTCGACTGCCAGGACGCCCGACTCCGGATCATTCGTGGTCCTTAGCAGGGTTGCCGCAACGGACACGGGCTCGGTGACAGCCATGAGTCCGATTTGCTCCACTCGCTCCGCCAGTCCCTTCAATGGGATCGGGTTGATCGACACAGGCGGTCCCTCATCGACACCGATGAGAATGACGCCGCCGTCAATAGCGAACGCAGCGATGTCCCTTGCGATGTCTCTATTTGCACTCTGCCCGGACCTGAGCACGCGCTTGAAGTCAAGGAAATGATTCTCTTCGATCAACCCGTTGTTGATCGCCTCGCTGAGTTCCTGCAATGTCGCCGGTCGCCATCTGCCTGGCTGCGTCATCCGCTCCTCCCACACTCCCGAGGTGTGAGATTACATGGCGTGGCTGACGAACCTGCTCTAATTCGCCTGACGACCAAACAAACTGATTACATTAGTCGGCAAATCGGTTTGCTTCGCTGGGGCGGACGGTTCTGGCAGGTTGTTGAGTGCGCCGCCGTCCTCTTCGGGTATGTAGTCGCCGTACACGTCGAGCGTCAACGTGAAGGTGCTGTGTCCCAGCCACTTCGATACCTGCATGAAGTGGACGCGCGTGGACTGTGGGTGGGGTTGGCTTACGTGAAGTTGGCTAGCGGGCTAGCAAGCTCAACCACTAAAGTTGCCGTCTCGATTGCCAGCGTGGTCTCCTCGGGGCTCGGGTCATACCCCCTATGCGCAGCCTTATTCCGCAGTGCGCCGACATCCTCGACCAGACGCTTCGGTAATACACCAGCCGCACTAACGTTCTTATGCAGCGTCTTGAGTCTCGAAATGCCGTGGTGGTTATCGAACTGCTTCTTACGATCTGCCGCGGCGGTGCCATCGGCGGTGAACTTATTGTCGATAAGCGCCGTCAAGGCCAGTTCGGCCGCTGTACAGGCATCGATTGCAGCACGCCGATTTTGCTTCGCGTTAGTGAGCGAGTATGCGTCGCGGATAAACAGCCACTCAAGGGGCGGCTGAGTTCCTTTGGCGGCCAAAGTCATACATCGAGTCAACGTAGTGTCATCCAGGTGGTCGACACCTTCATCGTTGACGACCGGTATGCTCGTGTCCCTCGATCCGTTGACTCGGAGGCCTGCTTCGTCGCCAAGCCACTTCACAACGGGGCCCACCCTTATTCCACTGCCGGCCTTACCGATCTCTACGAAGTCTTGCTTAGTGAAGATGGAAATCCACGAACTGACGAGGCTCCACCAGATCCCAAGTTCTTGCATTGATTTCTCGCGGGCAGCAAAGAAATCCATTGCGGTTCTGGTTGTTACGATGGTTGCCTCAAAGCGCCAGCGGCGCACACGCGCGAACTCAGGCGACTGGGTGCCATCCGGGTTGTTTCGAAAGCCAACTGCTACGCCCCAATCGAAATTGCCGTCCGACATCTTGGCCTCTTGCTCAGGATCTCGAAACGTGCGATACGTCCAATCGGGCGGGTTGAGTAACCCATCTCCCTGCCAGTCGTTTGGAAGTCGGGGCAACGAGATCGTCAAGTCGTGACTCGCCAATTTGGTTGAGTACGCGCGCCCCAGACACTCGGCCTCGATGAGCAGCCCATTGCCACAAGTGAAGTGCCCTTCCAGCACCCTCGGCTGTGCGCTGGCCTTGTCGGTCACAGGCACCTCACCGACTCCTCTCGAAACCGACGGTTTTCTTCGGAGTGAACATGCAGATGGGAACCATCGGCATTTCACCGGTGGCCCTTGAAACCAATTGTCCCCTTCGGCTTAAACGTACAGATGCGAAGCTCTTTCGGGTTCACCTTGCTTTGCATCCTCAACTCGATCGCTTCGCCGCCCGTCTCATCACTGTGGACGCGACGGAAAGTTTTGACTACGAACATGTCCCCGGAGCCTTCAGGATCGTTCATGTCGCAATGCAGCCACTTCCACATCTCTTCGGCATGGACCATTCTCGATTCGGTGCCAGGAGCTGGCTCACCGGGCTGGGCAATCCGATCGACCATGTCCCACGGCCGCGATTTCTTTTTAGTCGGTTCGCCGTTATCCAGAATCCCATGGAGGGTGATGGTCCGTGATTGCTCATGCTCTTCGAGGTCTGTGATCGTCGCACGCACATACCGGCCCGGCCCGACCGCCGCTAGGATCTGGTCACCCTTCCGCAACGATCGCACTGCCGTCGGTCGGGGAAGGAATAGCTGCACGCCGCTCATGGTGACCCTGGTGTGCGACCGCCCCGCCCGTGCGGCGCGCTATACGAATCGCACATCCTTTCGACAGGTCAGTGTACGACCGACCACCGACACGGCTTCGGCGTGTCGCGAAGTGTGTTACCCGAGAGTTGCCGTGTTCGCGCGCGGCCAGCTCACTCTCCCGCACGCCGGTAAATCGCCGGTAAACCGAGGATCCAGAAGCGTTCGGTAGTTGACAAAAATGCGTCTACCAGGCGATATCGAGTGGGGCGGGCGGGGCTCGAACCCGCGACCAACGGATTATGAGTCCGCGGCTCTAACCGACTGAGCTACCGCCCCCGGCGTACTGCTCCGAGGAAACCGTAGCCCAAGGCCGGCTGCGCCGTCGTCGCCGCACGGGCCTCCCACCAACGGAAAGTGGGCGCCGCACCTCGCGACGCCCACCGTCCAACGCTTCGATCAAGCGGGCTGCTTCGCGGCGCCGGCCTGATCCTTGATCTTCGGGATGAGGTCGGGCGCGTAGACGAAGATCGCCGACTCGACCTCCCACTCCGCCTGAGCCTGAGACATCGGCGTGGTGTTGGTGATCATGTTGATCAACTCCTGGCCCTCGCCGTACGGGTTGGGGTTGGCCCGCACCTGGCTGGCGAACCAGCGCCCCTCGGCGGCCTCGTGGCAGTCGCTGTAGTCGGCGTTGTGCACCATCTTGTTCTGCGCCAACAACTTGACGTATTGGTCGTCAGCCGGCGTCAGCGTGCAGTCCGCCGACGCGCGCGGCGCCGACGCCGTCGACCCGGCGAACAACGCGGCCCCCATGGCGACACCGGCGGCCCCCGCCAACAGCACTCGTGCGCGCGATCGTGTGGTCACTTCTCCAAGCCCCCTTTTCGTGTGGTTTGCTGATTCCGCTTTCGCGCTGTCAATCGGGTACCACCCCCGCCGCGCGCGGCAAACGACCCGCTTTGCGAACACCGGGTGAACAGCGCGGAACTAAAATTGCTGTGCGAGAAACTCTTTGAGTCGAACACCCGATCGAGGCGTGCGCCGTTTGCGGCACAACGAACAACGCCGCACCACACAAACTCTGCGGTGCGGCGTCGGCCGTCTGATTAGCTAGCCCGGATCAGGGCTCCGTCGGCCAGTTGGCCTTCGCGGCCTGGTCCTTGATCTTGGGGATCAGGTCGGGCGCGTAGACATAGATCGCCGACTCGACCTCCCACTCTGCTTGAGCCTGGGTCATCGGCGTGGTGTTGGTGATCATGTTGATCAACTCCTGGGCCTCACCGAACGGATTGGCGTTGGCTCGCACCTGGTCGGCGAACCAGCGCCCCTCGGCGGCCTCGTGGCAGTCGCTGAAGTCGGCGTTGTGCACCATCTTGTTCTGGGCGAGCAGCTGCACGTACTGGTCGTCCTTGGCGGACAGGTTGCAGTTCGCCGAGGCCTGCGGTGCCGACACCAGGGCGTTGCCCAGCATCGCGGCACCCAGGGCGGCGCCGGCGGCCGTTACCGACAGCACGCGAGTGCGGCTGGTTGTCATCTCCGAACCTCCTCCGCGTGGAACGCATTTCCGTCCCACACACCCCGAGCTATTAACCTGAAAAGTCGAAGCCGAAAGCCATCCGAGCCGAGGAGAACAGCTACTCGGTCGGCGCCCGTCTCGGCCAGGCCACGCTGCCATCCCGGAACCGTCACATATATGTTTCACATCAGTGTCGGTGGCCGGCCTTAAATTAGCGAATCTGCCCATTACGCAGCGATAACGCAGCCTTGCGCAACGGTGTACGAATGGTTAACATTCGGTGCCGCGCGCGGCCCGGGAAGGCTGGGCGGCCGACGCATCGAGGCCCGGTGCGACCGCCGCAGCGCGGCCCCGGGAGCCCTCTCCGAGCATCTAGCAAACGTCGCCCTCAGGTGAAGATCGTCTGGCCGTCCGCGCCGATCAGATACCGCTCGGTGCCGTGCGCCACGCGCGGGGCGTCGGCGGCCAGCGCGACGGCCACCTTATTGCTGGCGTTTCGCATGATGTCGAAGGTGAGCTCCACGGCCTCCGCCTCGGAAAACCGGGAGCGCACCTCGGCGACGTCATCGGCGACGAGGTGCGCAGGGGTCCAAATTAACGCATCGGCGTAGCGGAGCGCGGCTTTTGCGCGGTCGTCGAGCAAAGTCGACTCCTCGAACCGCTCAACTTCGGAATAGAGCGTCTCCGAACCGCCGGCGTCCAGAGCCGTGCCCTCGCGCACCGACTTGCACAGCCGGCAGTTGTGCTGCGCCGCACCACGCAGCCGGACCAATTCCGAGGTGATCGGGTCCAGGGCCCGCATTCGCGCCACCGCGAGTAAAAAGTCGTTGAACACCACGTCGGACGGATCGGTGCGGTGATCCCAGGCGATCGGCCCGTCGACCCACGCCAGGTATTGCGCACCGACGCCGAGCGCGGCCAACGCGGCGCGCACCCGCGGCACGAAGTCGGCGATGTACATCTGCACGACGACCCCGAACGTGCTGTCGCCCAATTGTTTCCATAGCCGGGATCGCTGCTCGGCGGTGATCGAGGAGACGTCGGCGCTGAATTGTTCGGCGAAGTCGGCCACCGCGAGCTCGACCTCGGAGTTCGGCTCACCGACCTCCACGCACGCGGGCAGCGGCGGCAGCGACGTCGTCTGCGCGCACACGCGGCGCACCAGGGCCGCAAGGCGGCCGTCACCGGGCGCCAGCGCCACCAACCGCGTCAGCTGATCGTCTCGAACCGAAACCGGGGCCGCCATCCGTCACACGCTAGAGCGCGCTGGGCCGGGCGGCAATGAGCTGGGCTGATGAGCCGGCTATTGGGCCTGGCTGACCGACGACATGTGGAAATCCGGTATCCGCAGCGACGGCATCGCCGCGCGGGTGGCCCAGTCGCCCCATTCCCGCGGCAACGTTTTCTCGCTGACGCCGGCCTCGGTGGCCCGGCGCAGCAGGTCCAGCGGACTCTCGTTGAACCGGAAATTGTTGACCGCGGCGGTGACCTCACCATCCTCGATCAGATACACCCCGTCGCGGGTGAGCCCGGTGAGCAGCAGGGTCGTCGGGTCGACCTCGCGGATGTACCACAGCGTGGTCAGCAGCAGGCCGCGCTCGGTGCCCGCGATCATGTCGGCGAGATCGGCCGATCCGCCCGTCATCACGAGGTTGTCGGCGGCGACCGCGACCTTGGTGTCGTACTTGGCGGCCGTCGCCCGCGGGTAGGCCAGCTCGTTGATGACACCCTCGCGGATCCACTCCACCTGGCCGATCTCCATACCGTTGTCGAAGACCGACGCCGTCTCCGAGGAGCTGCTTACCGCCACGAACGGCGTGCAGGCCAGCCCGGGCGCCATCGGGTCGGAGAACAGCGTCAGGGGCAGCTCGGTGAGGCGCTCCCCCACCCGGGTGCCGCCGCCGGGCGCCGAGAACGCCGTCCGGCCCTCCTGCGCGGCGCGACCGGCCATCGACCATCCGAGGTAGATCATCATGTCGGCCACCGTCGAGGGCGGCATGATCGTCTCGTAGCGCCCGGCGGGCAGGGCCACGCTGCGCTCCGCCCAGCCCAGCCGCATCGACAGGTCGTCGAGCAGCGAATCCGTTGGCACGCCCACGAAGTCGGCCGTGCCCACGCCCGCCCAGGCGCTGGCGTCACCGCGTTTGGCGTTGATCTCGACCGCGCCGGTCGGCTGGGTGAACCGCCGGCGCAGGCCCGTCGAGGACGCGAGGAACGTGGTCGCGACGCTGTGGTGGGCGAAGCCGTACAGCCGGTCGGTGCCGCGGAAGCCGCGACTCAGCGAGTCGGCGACGTCGGAGAATATCTGGGGCCCGGTCCCCGGTACCGGGGCGTCCCAGTCGGCGGGCACCCCGGCGTCGGCCAACAGCGGCGCCGCGTCGCCGGCCTCCGGCGCGGCCGCGGCCGCCTCCTGCGACGCGGCCACCAGGCCCGGCAGCACCCGCGGGTCGACCTCCGCGGACACCACCGTGCCGATCCGCGCGCCCGACCCGCCGCGCACCACGGAGATGACGGTCACGCTGCGGCTCACCGAAACCCCGTTCGTGGTCATCGAATTGCCCGCCCACCGCAACGTGGCCTCCACCTTGTCGGTGACCAGCACCATGGTCTCGTCGGCGCCGCCGCGCTTGGCCGCCTCGTCCAAGACGATGTTCACGACATGCTGCGCGGTGATCATCGGCGCCACTCCTCAGCGTCGCTTCGCTCTGCATCGTCGCCGGCGCGGATCATCGGCCGCCCTCGGTCCGGGTGTTGAGCACATTGACGCCCCGGAACAACGCCGACGGGCAGCCGTGGCTGACGGCCGCTATCTGCCCGGGCTGAGCCTTCCCGCAATTCAAGGCGCCCCCTAGCCTCCAGGTTGACGGTCCGCCCACGGCCTCCATGGAATTCCAGAACTCGGTCGTGGTCGCCTGGTAGGCGACGTCGCGGATCTGGCCGTCGAGGCGACCGTCGCGGATCTGATAGAACCGCTGGCCGGTGAACTGAAAGTTGTAGCGCTGCATGTCGATCGACCACGACTTGTCACCGACGATGTAGATGCCGTCCTGCACCCGGCCGATCAGGTCTTCGGTGCTGACGTCCTCGGCGGCCGGCTGCAGCGACACGTTCGCCATCCGCTGGATCGGGACGTGGTGCGGCGAGTCGGCATACGAGCACCCGTTGGAGCGAGCCTGGCCCAACCGCGGGGCGAACACCCGGTCCAGCTGGTAGCCGACGAAGATGCCGTCGCGCACCAGGTCCCAGCTCTGCCCGGCGACGCCCTCGTCGTCGTAACCGATGGTGGCCAAACCGTGTTCGACGGTGCGGTCGGCGGTCACGTGCATCACCGGCGAGCCGTACCGCATGGTGCCGAGCTTGTCGGGCGTCGCGAACGAGGTGCCCGCGTACGCGGCCTCGTAGCCGATGGCGCGATCGTATTCCGTTGCGTGACCGATGGATTCGTGGATGGTGAGCCACAGGTTCGTCGGATCGATCACCAAGTCCTTGGGTCCGGCGACCACCGAGGGCGACTTGACCTTCTCGGCCAACAGCGCGGGCAGCTGCGCCAACTCGTCGGTCCAGTTGTAGACCGCATCGTCGACCAGCACCTCCCAGCCCCGGCCCATCGGCGGCGCCAGCGTCCGCATCGAGTCGAAACTGCCGGCCGCGTGGTCGACGGTGACCGCGTCTAGCGTCGGCTGAATTCGGACCCGCTGCTGGGTGATCGAGGAGCCAAACGTGTCGGCGTAGAAGGTCTGTTCCTTGACGGCCGTGAGGACGGCCGACACGTGATCGATGCCGTCGGCAGTGAGCAGGCGCCCCGAGTACTCCTCGAGCACCGCGATCTTGTCGGCGGCGGGGACATCGAAAGGGTCGATCCGGTACGCCGACACCCAGGTCGCGTCGCGGTAGACCGGCTCGGCGGCCAGCTCCACGCGTTCGGTGTTGAGCCGGGCCAACGTGGTGGCGACGTGCACCGCGCGGCGCGCGGTCTCTGCGGCCACCGAGGGCGCCAGCTCGGCATGCGACGCGAATCCCCACGTGCCGTCGACGATTACCCGCACCGCCAGGCCGAGCTCGCGGTTGACGACGGCCGTCTCGAGTTCGCCGTCGCGCAACTGGATGATCTCGGTGTTGATGCGGTGAACCCGCAGGTCCGCGTAGCTGGCCCCGGCGGCGGTGGCCGCCGCGAGCGCGGCGTCGGCCAGTTCCTGGCGCGGCAGGGCCAAAAAGTCGGCGTCGATCCCCCCGTTCGATGTCACGGCTCCACCGTAACGGCCGGTGCTCACCAATTCGCGGCGGCGCCCGC
>NZ_LZKC01000434.1:0-22542 GCF_001672685.1 Mycobacterium sp. E2462 | reverse complement strand
CTGACGGGCCTAGACAGCCTCGAGGACATCGCAGACCTCATCGACCTGCTCGCCCCGCCCGTCGCGGGCGCGCTCGACTGAAAGGAACGACATGCCCAGCACCGCACCCCGGCGACGACTCCGGGAACTGCTCGATAGCCGCGAATTGATCATCGCGCCAGGCGTTTTCGACGGCATCTCGGCACAACTGACCAAGCGGACCGGCCACGCCGCGGCCTACCTGACGGGCGCCGGCGTGGCGGCCTCGGGCTTCGGGCTGCCCGACATCGGGCTGGTGACCGGTTCCGAGATGGCCGAGCGGGCCGCCATGATCACCCAGGTGCTGGGCGACGTCCCGCTGATCGCCGACGCCGACACCGGTTACGGCGGACCGATGAACGTGGTTCGGACCGTGCGCGCCTACGACGCGGCCGGGGTGGCGGCGATCCAGTTGGAGGATCAAGTCTTTCCCAAGCGCTGCGGTCACCTACCGGACAAGCAGGTAGTCGACGCGGCGGTGTTCGAGCAGACCCTGGCCGCGGCGCTGGACGCTCGCTCGGATGACGACTTGCTGGTGGTGGCCCGCACCGATGCCCGCGCACCACTCGGCTTGGACGCCGCGATCGAGCGCGCCCGCGACGGGCGGGGCGAGCAGGTCGATGAGGTCTGCGATGTCCTCGAGGCTGTCTAGGCCCGTCAGCGCCGCCTCGATCGCGGTGGCGCGGGCGCGGCTGGTCACCCGGTCGGCAAGCGCGTGGAATTTCGCGGCGAGTTCGGCGTTGGTCACCGGATCGGTGGGGGCGCCGTGGGGCACCGACACGCGGGCGCGGTGCACCGCGCCGTCGCGCGTCGTCACGACAAGATCGGTGCGCCACTTCTCGTCGGCGCGGGTCAGCGACGCGTCGAGGTGCACCGACGTCGCCGCGATCAACGACCAGATGTCGTCGGAGTCCAGCCGCGCGGGCGTGAACTGCTCGGGCAGCACGTTGCCGTCCAGCAGGGCCGCGGCGGTGGCGTAGGCGATGTGCATCTGGGCGCCGATCGGGGTGAGGGGCCGTTGCGGTGGCCACCAACCGTGCTTGTAGATCGTTTCGCCGACGGTGATGTCGATCGCGGTGATGTCGTCGGGGGCCACCTGCCGGCGCAGTCGGCGCGCGGCGTCGATGGCCCCGTGCAGACCGCCCATGGCGGCGTAGGACTTGACCATGATGACGCCGGTTTCCCAGTGCTCGCCGAGTCCGGCGGTCAACAGCGCCGCGTCGGGGTCGTGGCCCTCACCGAAAACGCTGAGGAAGCCGCCGTATTCGCGCTCGAACACCCGCTTGATGCCGGTGTAGCCGGCCGCAGCGAGGCCGGCGGCGTAGAAGCCGTTGCGCGCCGCCAGGCCATGGTGCATGCGCTTGCTGATGGCCTCGTACTGCGCGGCCATCAATCCGCTCGATTGCGTGCCGGCCAGGCCGAGGGCGTCTTCGAGTTGCGCCGGGGGCAGTTCGCGCAGCTTGCCGGACGCCATTGCCGCCGCGTGGGTGCCGAACACCGCGCCCGAGTGCCAGCCGCGGTCGAGCATCTGGGTGCCGTGCAAGGTCAGGCCCACCCGCGGACCGACTTCGAACCCGGCGATCGCCGCGAGCAACAGGTCGGCGCCCGTCGTCGGGACCGTCCGGGTCGCGGCGGTCGACAGCAGCGCGGGAATTACAAGCGAGCAGCTGTGCAGCGGGGCCAGGGGATGGAAGTCGTCGAGTTCGAAGCCCTGGATGAAGGTGCCGTTGAGGATGGCGGCGGCGGGCGCCCCGGTCGTGCGGCCGGTGCCGACGACCACGGTGGGGCCGGGGCTTTCCAGATCGAGCACGGCCCCGGTGGCGAGCCGGGACCACGGCAACTGGGCGCCGATCAGGGCGCACCCGATGCCATCGAGCAGGAGGTGCTTGGCGCGTTCGACGATGGGCGGCGGCACGTCGGTTAGCGCGAGGTCCGCGACCCAGGTGGCAAGGCGACCGGTCGGTCCCGCCGGGTCGGTGGCCGCGGGCGGCGCCGGTGCGCTCATCGTGACTCCTCTCGACCCGTTGGTTGTTATAGTTCTATAACAACTGTTGAAGCGGCGCAAGGGCGGCCGTGTGGAAACATGGGTCACCGTGCGGCAGTACGGCGGTAAACGGGTCTCCGCGGGCGCCGGCGTGCCGCTGCACCGGCAGCTGTTCCTGGTGCTGCACGACGAGATCGATCGCGGCGTGCTGGCCCCCGGGGAGGCATTGCCCTCCGAGCAGACGCTGTGCGATCAGTTCGGGGTTTCGCGCATCACCGTGCGCCGGGCGCTGGCGGACCTGGCCGAGCAGGGTTACATTGAGCGACGCCACGGTGTCGGATCCTTTGTGCGAGAACATGATCCGGCGGACGAGGGCATCGGAGTGGGACGGTCCTACCTACAGGGATTGCAACAAACCCAGTTCGAGACCGCGGTCGAGGTGACCGAACGCGACATCCGGTACCCGCCACGGCCGGTGGCCGAGGCGCTCGGGACGTCGGCGGAACTGCTGCAGCTCGTACGGGTGCGCCGGCAGCGCAGGACGGGCGAGCCGTTGCTGGTGACCGACGCGTGGCTGCCGACGGACCTGGCGCCCGTACTGACCGAGTCAGCGCTGCGCGCCGCCCCGCTCTACGAGCTGCTCTCCGGCGCCGGAATCGAGGTGGACGGGATGCGCCACGAGATCACCGCCGAGATCGCGGGCCCACGCTACGCCCAGCTCCTGGACATCACGATCGGCGCGGCGCTGTTGCGGACCAACCGCCTGGCCTTCGTCGGCGGCGCGCCACACCACTATGTGTCGGCCCTGCTCTCGCCGAGCCGCAGCCGCATCCTGTTGAGCCAGACGGCCGAGGAGATGGAGACCGGCGACGGCCTGCGCATCGCGCACGACGTCGGCGGGCGTGGCGGCTAACGCGTCCCGGCCAGTGCCGCCTCGATCGCGTCGGCCGCGGGTGCGCAATCACCGGCGCCGCGGACCAGCGTGGCCAGCGCGCCCGCGGCGCAGGCGCGCCGCACCGCGCGGCGCCGGCCCTCCGCAGAGCCGGGACGTGGCGGCCAGTTCGCGGCCAACACCCCGGCGAACACGTCGCCCGCCCCGGTGGTGTCCACCGCCGTCACCGCGGGCGCGGGCACGGTGTAGTCACCGTCGGCGCCCGAGTAACGGGCTCCTCGTGATCCCAGGGTCACGACGAAATGGTCGCAGCGCCAAGCCCATTCGTCGGCTTCATCCTCGTTCGTCACCACGACGTCCGCGAAACCCGCCAGCTCGCGCAGCGCCGCGGGGTCCTGTCCGGCCGGCGAGGCGTTGACCATGACCACGGCCCCCGCCGACCTGGCGTGGCGCGCCGCCGCGGCCGCGGTGGGCACCGGAATCTCCAGCTGGGTCAACAGCACGTCGCAGCCGGAGACGACGGCGCGGGCGGTGTCGTCGCTCAGCGTCAGGCGCGCGTTCGCGCCCGGCGCGACCACGATGGTGTTCTCGGCGTCGGCATCGACGACGACGATCGCCGTCCCGCTCGGCCCCGTCAGCGTGACGGTCCCGTCCAGGCCGACGCCGTTGGATTCCAGGTGAGTGCGCAACCGGGCGGCGGCCGCGTCGTCGCCGACGGCCCCGACGAACTGCACCCGGGCGCCCGCGCGCGCCGCCGCCACCGCCTGATTGCCGCCCTTGCCGCCGGGCGCGGAGCTCAGCGACGACGCCAGCACCGTCTCACCCGGGCGGGGCAGGGCGTCGACGGCCAACGACAGGTCGAGATTGACGCTGCCCACTACACAGACACCGGCCATGGGGCCGACGGTAGCCGGGACCCGGTTCCGGCCGCCCGACGGATCCCCGCAAACGCCCATTTCTTGAGGTCCGCGCGATATTGTGCTGCCTGAGCGATGCCGACGCAGACATCACGATTCGACCGAAGGGGACGCGCTTGACCACGAGCGAGTTGACGGACGCCGGTCACGCCGCCGACGACAGCCCCCCGACCGGTGCGACGCGGCGGACCGTCAGGCGGGCCCGCCCGCCGGTGCTGAGCCGCTTCCGGTTCGGTCTGCAGTCCAAGATCCTCGTCATGATGTTGCTGTCGAGCATCCTGGGTGTGGCGGTCATCGGACTCATCGGGGCGGTATCGGGGCGAAATGCGTTGCGGCAGGTGGAGTCCGAGCGGTTGATCGAGTTACGGGAATCGCAGAAGCGGGCGGTGCAGGCGCTGTTCCGGGAGGTGTCGAACTCGCTGATCGTCTGGAGCGGCGGGTTCAGCATCAACGAGGCGACGACGGCGCTCAGCGCGGACTTCGCGCAACTGGCCAACGCCACCATCACCCCGGCCCAGCAGCAGGCGTTGGTCAACTATTACGACGACGACATGATCAAGCCGATCAAGCGCATCTCCGGTGACACCATCGACATCAGGGCGGTGCTGCCGAACTCCAACGCTCAGAAGTACGTTCAGGCCTACTACACCGCGGCGCCCCGGCCCACGCCTGAATCGCCGCCCCCGCCGGATGCCGGCGACGGCAGCGCGTGGTCGGCGGCCAACGCGCGCTTCGACTTCTACATGCGCGGCATCGTCAGCCGGTTCGACTACCGCGACGCGCTGCTGCTCGACATGCAGGGCAACGTCGTTTACAGCGTCATGAAGGGCCCCGATCTGGGCACCAACATCCTCACCGGCCCCTACCGCGAGTCGAAACTGCGGGAGGCCTATCAGAAGGCATTGGCGTCCAACGACGTCGACTTCGTCTGGATCACCGACTTCCAGCAGTACCAACCGCAGCTCGACACCCCGACGGCGTGGGTGGTGTCGCCGGTGGGCATGAACGGCAAGTTCGAGGGCGTCATGGCCCTGCCGGTGCCGGTCGCGAAGATCAACAAGATCATGACCGCCGACAAGCACTGGGAGGCGGCGGGCATGGGCCCCGCCACGGAAACCTACCTGGCGGGTCCCGACGACCTGATGCGCTCGGACTCGCGAGATTTCATCGAGGACCCGCAGGGGTACCGGCGCGCGGCGATCGACGCGGGCACGCCGCCGGACGTGGTGGACCGCGCGATCCGGCTGGGTGGCACGACGCTGGTGCAACCGGTGGACACGGCGGGACTGCGGGCCGCGCAACGCGGCGAGACCGGGGTGGTCAGCGCCATCGACTACATGGGTAATCGTGAGCTGGAAGCCTATGCGCCGGTGCAGATCCCGAATTCCAACCTGCACTGGTCGATCCTCGCGACCCGTGACAACTCTGACGCCTTCGCGCGGCTCGGCAGGTTCAGCAAGACGCTGGTGATCGCCGTCGCGGCGATGATCTTTGCCATCTGTGTGGCCTCGATGTTGGTCGCGCAGGCCGCGGTGCGGCCCGTCCGGCGCCTTGAGGAGGGCACCCGCAAGATCAGCTCCGGTGACTACGAAATCAACCTCCCGGTTCGGCGACGCGACGAAATCGGCGATCTGACAGCGGCGTTCAACGAGATGAGTCGAAGCTTGGCGATCAAAGAGGAGTTGCTCAACGAGCAGCGCCGCGAGAACGAACGTCTGATGCTGGCGCTGATGCCCGAATCGGTGTTGCAACGCTATCGCGAGGGTGAGGAGACCATCGCCGAGAAACATCAGGACGTCGCCATCATCTACGCCGACATCGTAGGGCTCGACGAGCTCTCCAACTACCTGCCCGAGGACGAGCTGGTAGCGACCGTCGACGAACTGTTCCGGCAATTCGATTCGGCGGCTGACTCCCTTGGTGTGGAACGGATCCGCACCTTCCACAACGGGTATCTGGCCAGCTGTGGCGTGGTCACCCCCCGGCTGGACAGCATCCACCGCGCCGTCGACTTCGCTCTCGAGATCGGCCGCATCATCGACCGCTTCAACAGCCAATCCCATCACCAGCTGGGTTCTCGGGTCGGCGTCAACACCGGCAACGTGGTCAGCGGCCTGGTCGGCCGCTCCGGGCTGGTCTACGACATGTGGGGCGGGGCGGTCAGCCTGGCTTACCAAATGCACAGCGGCGCACCGCAACCCGGAATATACGTGAGTTCGCAGGTGTACGAGGCGCTGCGCGATGTCCGGCACTTCACTCCGGCGGGCAGCATCTCGGTGGGCGGCACCGACCAGGCGATCTATCGACTGTTGGAACGTTGATGAATCTTTTCAACTCCTCGTGGTTCTACTGGGCGATCGGCATCGCGATCGGCCTGCCGATCGGGATGATCGCGCTCACCGAGCTGCACGACGCGCTGCTGCGCAGGGGCAGCAGCTTGGCCCGGCAGGTCGGCCTGCTGCGCAACTTCCTGCTGCCGTTGGGCGCGTTGTTGTTGCTCTTGGTGCAGGCCTCGCAGGTCCCCGCGGGCAACGCGCCGGTCCGTGTCCTGACGACCGTGTTCGGGCTGCTGGTGTTGGTGCTGGTGCTGTCCGGTCTGAATGCCACGGTCTTCGAGGGCGCGCCCGAAAAGAGTTGGCGCAAGCGGCTTCCCACGATCTTCCTGGATGTCGCTCGGCTGGGCGTGATCGGCGTCGGCCTGGCGATCATGTCGTCGTACATCTGGGGTGTGCGGATCGGCGGCATCTTCACCGCGCTGGGCATCACCTCGGTCGTGATCGGCCTGATGCTGCAGAACTCGGTCGGCCAGATCGTGTCCGGCCTGTTCATGTTGTTCGAGCAGCCCTTCCGGATCGACGAGTGGCTGGACACCGGGACCGCGCGGGGGCGCGTCGTCGAGGTGAATTGGCGCTCGGTGCACCTGGACACGGGCAGCGGCATCCGGGTCATGCCGAACTCGATGCTCGCCAGCACCGCGTTCACCAACCTGAGCCGCCCGCCCGGCGCGCACAAGCTGGCGGTGACGACGACGTTCTCCAGCGTCGATCCGCCGGACCGCGTCTGCGCGCTGCTGACCCGCGTCGCGCAGGCGCTGCCGCAGCTCAAGCCGGGCAGCGTCCCGCGGTCGGTGCCGCTGGGGGGCGGCGAGTACCGCACCACCATCGGACTCGACTCGCCGGGTGACGCGGGCGCGGCCAAGGCAACGTTTCTGCGCTGGACCTGGTACGCCGCGCGGCGGGAACGGTTGCGCCTCGACGACGCTGACGACGACTTCTCGACGCCCGAGCGCGTCGAGCACGCGCTGCACACCGTGGTGGCGCCCGCGTTGCGCATCGGGGCCGAGGAGCAGCGGTCGTTGCGCTCGGCCGCGCGGATGGTGCGCTACGGCGCCGACGAAGTCGTCGAGTACGCCGGCCAGGTGCCGGCGACCATGACGTTTCTGGTGCGCGGGCGCGTGCAACTGACCACGACGGCCGACGACGGGACGTTGGTGCCGATCAGCACGCTGGTCGAGGGGTCGTTCCTGGGTCTGACCGCGCTGACCCGGCAGCCCAACCTGGCCAGCGCCTACGCCCTGGAAGAGGTCACCGCGCTGGAGATCGACCGCGAGCACATCGAGCACCTGGTGTCGCGTGCGCCGGTGCTGTTGCAGAGCTTCGGCAAGATCATCGAGGAGCGTCGCAGCAAGGTGCGCAGCGCGCGCCGCGACGAGCGGGTGGGCTAGCGGCGATCGCGAGGGCGGCGGAGCCGGGCGATGCGGGTCGCCGCCGTGGGGCGCGGCGATCGCGAGGGCGGCGGAGCCGGGCGATGCGGGTCGCCGCCATGGGGCGAGCGGCGATCGCCGCCGTTCGGGCCGCCGCACCCGGCGGCTCGCCGCCCGTTACCCTGGTTCAATGAGTCTGCAAGCACCACCGCTGCCTGACTTACGTCAGGAGGTGCACAATGCCGCCCGCCGCGCCCGGGTCGCGTCCCGCGTGCTGGCCCTACTGCCGACGGTCGCCAAGGACCAGGCGCTGCGTTCCGCCGCCGATGCGGTCTCGGCCCACACCGACCTGATCCTGTCGGCCAACGCCGACGACCTGGACGCCGCCCGCGCCGCGGGCACCGCCGCGGCGATGCTCGACCGGCTGGCGCTGAACCCGAAGCGGGTCGAGGGCATCGCCGCCGGCCTGCGCCAGGTGGCCGGGCTGCCCGACCCGGTCGGGGAGGTGCTGCGCGGCTACACTCTGCCGAACGGCCTGCACCTGCGGGAGCAGCGGGTGCCGCTCGGCGTGGTCGGGATCATCTACGAGGGCCGGCCCAACGTCACGGTCGACGCGTTCGGCTTGGCGCTCAAGTCCGGCAATGCCGTGCTGTTGCGCGGCAGTTCCTCGGCCGAGCGGTCCAACCAGGCGCTGGTGCAGGTGCTGCGGGCCTCACTGGTCAGCGAGGACCTGCCGGCCGACGCGGTGCAGCTGCTCTCGGTCGCCGACCGGTCCACCGTGACGCACCTGATTCAGGCCCGTGGGCTGGTCGACGTGGTGATCCCGCGCGGGGGAGCGAGCCTGATCAACGCGGTGGTGCGCGACGCGCAGGTGCCCACCATCGAGACCGGCGTCGGCAACTGTCACGTCTACGTGCACGAGGGCGCCGATCTGGAAGTGGCCGAACGCATCCTGTTGAACTCCAAGACGCGCCGGCCCAGCGTCTGCAACGCCGCCGAGACGTTGCTGGTGGACGCCGCTATCGCCGATACGGCGCTGCCGCGGTTGGTGACGGCCCTTCAGGACGCGGGCGTGACCGTGCACGGCGGGACGCACAGCGACGCCGACGAGGACGATCTGCGCCGCGAGTACCTGTCGATGGACATCGCGGTGGCGGTAGTCGACGGCATCGACGCGGCGATCGCCCACATCAACGAATACGGCACCGGGCACACCGAGGCCATCGTGACCAGCAATATGGCTGCGGCGCAACGGTTTACCGACGCCGTGGATGCCGCCGCGGTCATGGTGAACGCCTCGACGGCATTCACCGACGGCGAGCAATTCGGTTTCGGCGCCGAAATCGGCATCTCGACGCAGAAGCTGCACGCCCGCGGCCCCATGGGGCTGCCCGAACTGACCTCGACCAAATGGATTGCCTGGGGAGACGGGCAAATTCGTCCGGCCTGACCCACCCGTGCCCTAGGAGAAGCCACTGTGAGCCTGCCCGCCCGGTCCAAGCCGCTGTTCGCCGACATCGACGACGTGTCCCGGCGGTTGGCCGAAACCGGTTACCTGCCCAACACCGCCACCGCGACGGCGGTGTTCCTGGCCGACCGGCTGGGCAAGCCGCTGCTTGTCGAGGGCCCCGCCGGGGTCGGCAAGACCGAGCTGGCCCGCGCCGTCGCCCAGGCCACCGGTTCCGGGCTGGTCCGCCTGCAGTGCTACGAGGGCGTCGACGAGGCCCGCGCCCTCTACGAGTGGAACCACGCCAAGCAGATCCTGCGCATCCAGGCGGGATCGGGGGACTGGGACGCGACCAAGGACGACGTCTTCAGCGAGGAGTTCCTGCTGCAGCGCCCGCTACTGACCGCGATCCGGCGCACCGAGCCGACCGTGTTGCTGATCGACGAGACGGACAAGGCCGACATCGAGATCGAGGGCCTGCTGCTCGAGGTGCTGTCCGACTTCGCCGTCACCGTGCCCGAATTGGGCACCATCACCGCCGAACGCACCCCGTTCGTCGTGCTGACCTCCAACGCCACTCGGGAGCTCTCCGAGGCGCTCAAGCGCCGATGCTTGTTTTTGCACATCGACTTTCCCTCGCCCGACCTGGAGCGGCGCATCCTGCTCTCCCGCGTTCCGGAGCTGCCCGAGCACCTGGCGCAGGAGCTGGTGCGCATCGTGGGCGTCCTGCGCGGCATGCAGCTGAAGAAAGTGCCGTCGGTCGCCGAGACCATCGACTGGGGCCGCACACTGCTCGCCTTGGGCCTGGACACCATCGACGACGCCGTCGTCGCCGCCACGCTGGGTGTGGTGCTTAAGCATCAATCCGACCAGCAGCGCGCGACCGGCGAGCTCCGGTTGAACTAGGAGGCAGCCATGGCCCCCCGTCGTATTCGACCCGCGCGGCCGCTCGCCCCGCACGGGCTGCCCGGCCATCTGGTGGGTTTCGTGGAAGCCCTTCGCGGGGTTGGGATTTCGGTGGGACCATCGGAGACCGTGGACGCCGGTCGGGTGATGGCCACCCTCGGCTTGAGCGACCGCGAGGTGCTGCGCGAGGGCATCGCCTGCGCGGTCCTGCGCCGCCCCGACCACCGCGAAACCTATGACGCCATGTTCGACCTATGGTTCCCGGCCGCGCTGGGGACGCGCGCGGTGGTGCTCGGCGACGAGGCGGACGCGACGCCGGACGACACCGCGTTGCCACCCGACGACGTCGAAGCGATGCGCCAGATGCTGGCGGACCTGCTGACCCAGAACCCCGACCTCGCCGACATGGACGAGCGGCTGGTCGCCATGATCGCGCGGATCGTCGAGGCCTACGGCAAGTACAGCTCCAGCCGCGGGCCGTCGTTCTCGTCGTATCAGGCGCTCAAGGCGATGGCGCTCGACGAGTTGGAGGGCAAACTGCTGGCGGGCCTGCTGGCGCCGTACGGTGACGAGCCGACGCCCAGCCAGGAACAGATTGCCAAAGCGATGGCCGCGCAACGCATTTCGCAGCTGCGCAAGATGGTCGACGCCGAAACCAAACGGCGTACCGCCGAGCAGTTGGGCCGTGACCACGTCCAGATGTACGGCATCCCGCAGCTGTCGGAGAACGTCGAATTCCTGCGCGCCTCGGGCGATCAGCTGCGCCAGATGCGGCGCGTGGTGGCGCCGCTGGCCCGGACGCTGGCGACCCGGCTGGCCGCCCGGCGCCGACGCCGCCGGTCCGGCACCATCGACCTGCGCAAGACGCTGCGCAAGTCGATGTCCACGGGCGGGGTCCCGATCGACGTGGTGCTGTCCAAGCCGCGCCCGGCGCGCCCCGAGCTGGTGGTGCTCTGCGACGTGTCCGGCTCGGTCGCGGGATTCAGCCACTTCACCTTGCTACTGGTGCACGCGCTGCGCCAGCAGTTCTCCCGCGTGCGGGTGTTCGCGTTCATCGACACCACCGACGAGGTCACCCACATGTTCGGGCCGGACGCCGACCTCGCCGTGGCCATCCAACGGATCACCCGCGAGGCCGGCGTCTACAGCCGCGACGGGCATTCCGACTACGGCAACGCGTTCGCGTCGTTCGTGCAGGCGTTCCCCAACGTGCTGTCGCCCCGCAGCTCGCTGCTGGTGCTCGGCGACGGCCGCACCAACTACCGCAACCCCGAGACCGGATTGCTGGCGCACATGGTGACCTCCAGCCGGCACGCGCACTGGTTGAACCCGGAGCCCAAGCACCTGTGGGGCAGCGGTGACTCGGCGGTCCCGCGGTATCAGGAGGTCATCGCGATGCACGAGTGCCGGTCGGCCAAGCAACTCGCCGGCGTGATCGACCAGCTGCTCCCGGTCTGAGGGTCCGCCCGAGCGAAACCGGCGGACCGGCGCGGCTCCAGTAAGCTGGCACATCGTGCAAAAGCAGCTCCGCAGGCTGGGCGTGATGGGCGGGACGTTCGACCCGATCCATTACGGCCACTTGGTGGCTGCCAGCGAGGTCGCCGACCTGTTCGATCTCGACGAAGTCGTCTTCGTGCCCAGCGGTCAACCCTGGCAGAAGGACCGCGACGTCTCCGCCGCCGAGGACCGCTACCTGATGACCGTGATCGCCACCGCGTCCAATCCCCGCTTCTCGGTGAGCCGGGTCGACATCGACCGCGCCGGGCCCACCTACACCCGCGACACGCTGCGCGACCTGCACATCGCCAACCCGGACTCCGAGCTCTACTTCATCACCGGCGCCGACGCCCTGGCTTCCATACTCTCGTGGCAAGGCTTTGAGGAGGTCTTCGATTTGGCCCGCTTCATCGGGGTGAGCCGGCCCGGTTACGAGCTGCGCCGCGAACACATCACCGGCGTGCTCGGCGAGCTGGCCGACGGTGCGCTGACGCTCGTCGAGATCCCGGCGCTGGCCATCTCGTCGACCGATTGCCGCCGCCGCGCCGAGGAGAGGCGGCCGCTGTGGTACCTGATGCCCGACGGCGTGGTGCAGTACGTGTCCAAGCGCCGGCTGTACCGCAAACCCGTGGGGGAGGTGTCGTGAGCGCGAACGAGGAGGCCATCGCCATGGCGACCGTGGCCGCCAGCGCAGCCGCGTCGAAGCTGGCCGACGACGTCGTCGTCATCGACGTCTCCGGCCAGTTGGTCATCACCGACTGCTTCGTCATCGCCTCGGCCTCCAACGAGCGGCAGGTCAACGCCATCGTCGACGAGGTCGAGGAGAAGATGCGTCGGGCCGGATACAAGCCGGCGCGCCGCGAGGGCGCCCGCGAGGGCCGCTGGACGCTGCTGGACTACCGCGACATCGTCGTGCACGTGCAGCATCAGGAAGACCGCAATTTCTATGCGCTGGACCGGCTTTGGAGCGACTGCCCGGTGGTGCCGGTGGAGTTGATCGACGACCCCGGGGACACCGACGAATCAGCGGACCCGCAATGACGACCCGTCGCCTGGTCATGCTGCGGCACGGGCAGACCGAATACAACGCCGGCAACCGCATGCAGGGGCAGCTGGACACCGAGCTCAGCGAGCTGGGCCGGGCGCAGGCGATCGCCGCCGCCGAGGTCCTGGGAAAGTTGCACCCGCTGCGGATCGTGTCCTCGGACCTGCACCGCGCCTACGACACCGCGATCCGGTTGGGTGAGCGCACCGGCCTGCCGGTGTTGCGCGACGAACGGCTGCGCGAAACCCACCTGGGCGACTGGCAGGGCCTGACCCACACCGACGTCGACGCGCAGGCGCCGGGGGCCCGGCTGGCCTGGCGCGACGACGCGACCTGGGCACCGCACGGCGGTGAGAGCAGGGTCGACGTCGCGGCCCGGAGCCTGCCCGTGGTCACCGAACTTATTGCCTCCGAACCGGAATGGGGCGACCCGACGCACGCCGACCGGCCGGTGGTGTTGGTGGCGCACGGCGGCTTGATCGCCGCGCTGTCGGCCGCGCTGCTGCGGCTTCCCGTCGACAACTGGCCGGTGCTGGGCGGCATGGGCAACGCCAGCTGGGTGCAGCTGTCGGGGTACTCCCGCGACGGCGCTGACCCGACCGCCATCCGGTGGCGCCTGGACGTGTGGAACGCCTCGGCTCAGGTGTCCAACGATGTCCTGTGAGCGCCGGCCCACGTTGCTGATCTTCGCCGACTCGCTGGCCTACTACGGCCCGACCGGTGGCCTGCCCGCCGACGACCCCAGGATCTGGCCGAATATCGTTGCCGCGCAACTTGATTGGGATGTCGAACTGATCGGTCGAATCGGCTGGACCTGCCGCGACGTCTGGTGGGCGGCGACCCAGGACCCGCGCGCCTGGGCGGCGCTGCCGCGGGCGGGCGCGGTTGTCTTCGCCACCGGCGGCATGGATTCGCTGCCCTCGGTGCTGCCCACCGCTCTGCGCGAATTGATCCGCTACGTGCGGCCACCGTGGCTGCGTCGGTGGGTGCGCGACGGATACGGCTGGCTGCAGCCCCGACTCTCGCCGGTGGCCCGCTCCGCCCTGCCGGCGCATCTGAGCGCCGACTACCTCGAACAGACCTGCGCCGCAATCGATTTCAACCGGCCCGGCATCCCGGTGGTCGCGGCGCTGCCGTCGGTGCACATCGCCGACACCTACGGCAGGGCCCACCACGGCCGGGCCGCCACCGCGGCCGCGATCAGCGAGTGGGCTCGTGCCCGGGGGGTGCCGCTGGTGGATTTGAAGGCCGCCGTCGCCGAGCAGATCCTCAGCGGCCACGGCAATCCCGACGGCATCCATTGGAATTTCGAAGCGCACCGGGCGGTGGCGGAACTGATGCTCAAGGCGCTCGCGGAAGCCGGCGTGGCGACGATGCAGAGCGCGAAGCGCGATGCTGAGGAGCCGCGCAATGCAGACGGCGTGGCGACGATGCAGAGCGCGAAGCGCGATGCTGAGGAGCCGCGCAATGCAGACGGCGTGGCGACCGAGAAGCCCCACTAGCGCCATGCCCGTCATCGTGGTGACCGACGCGTCGGCGCGGCTGCCGGCCGACCTGACCGCCGAGTGGGGGATCCGCGTGGTCCCGCTGCACATCCTGCTCGACGGTGCGGATTTGCGCGACGGCGTGGACGACATCCCCGACGACATCTATCAGCTCGAAGCCACCACCGCGGCGGCCACGCCCGCGGAACTAGCCGACGCCTACCAGCGTGCGCTCGCCGACAGCGGCGGCGACGGCGTTGTGGCCGTGCACATTTCGTCGGCGTTGTCGGGCACCTGCCGGGCCGCCGAACGCACCGCGGCGGACCTGGACCCCAGCGTGCGGATCGTCGACTCGCGCTCGGCCGCCATGGGCACCGGCTTCGTCGCGCTCGCCGCCGCCCGTGCCGCCGCGGCCGGGGCCGACGTGGCCGCCGTCGCGGCGGCGGCCGAAGCGGCGGTGACGCGCGGCCACGCCTTCATCGTGGTGCACCGGTTGGACAACCTGCGCCGCAGCGGGCGGATCGGCGGCGCCGCGGCGTGGCTGGGCACCGCCTTGGCGCTCAAGCCGTTGCTGCGCATCGACGACGGCAAACTCGTTCTGGCGCAACGGGTCCGCACCGTCGGCCACGCGACCGAGACGATGATCGACCGGGTGTGCGAGGCGGTGGGCGACGGGGCGGCCGAGCTGGCGGTGCATCACGTCAACAACCCCGACGGCGCCGACGCCGTCGCCGCGGCGCTGCGCCGACGCCTGCCGGCCTGCGCGCAGCCGATCATCACGCCGCTGGGCCCGGTGCTGGCATTGCACGTCGGCGCCGGCGCAGTCGCGGTGTGCGTGCAGCTGCCGCCGGGTTAGACCGGGGCGGTCACCGGCGTCGGCGCCGGTGCCGACGCCGGCCGGCGGGCGTTGTCCCCGCGCGGGTGCACCACTTGCGGCCACCAGAACCACCGGCCCAGCAGGGTGGCGATCGACGGCATCAACAGGGTGCGCACCACCAGCGTGTCCAGCAGCAGGCCGATGCAGACGGTCGAGCCGAACTGGCCCAGCACCTTCAGATCGCTGCCCAGCATGGACGCCATGGTGAACGCGAACACCAGACCCGCGGCGGTTACCACTCCGCCGGTGCCGCCCATCGAGCGGATCGTCCCGGTCTTGAGCCCGGCGTGGATCTCCTCCTTGAACCGCGACACCAGCAGCAGGTTGTAGTCGGAGCCGACGGCCAACAGGATGATGACCGAGAGCGCCGCCACGATCCAGTGGATCTTGAGGCCCACCAGGTCCTGCCAGATCAGCACCGACAAGCCGAACGACGCGGCGATCGAGCTGGCGGCGGTGCCGACGATGACCACCGCGGCCACCACGCTGCGGGTCAGGATCAACATGATCATGAAGATCAGCGTCAGGGCGGACAGCACGGCGATCATCAAGTCGTACTTCTCGCCGTCGGCCATGTCCTTGAACGTCGCGGCGGTTCCACCGAGGTAGACCTTGGCGTCCGACAGCGACGACATCTTCAGCGCCTCCTGTGCGGCCACCCGTTCGGCGTCGACACGCGCGATGCCCTCCGGGCTCATCGGGTCACCCTGGTGGGTGACGAAGAAGCGCGCCGACTTGCCGTCCGGCGACAAGAACATTCGCAGACCCGTCTGGAAGTCCGGGTTTTGGAACGCCTCCGGGGGCAGGTAGAACAGGTCGTCGTTCTTGGACTGGTCGAAGCTTTGACCCATCACGATCGCGGTGTTGCTCAACGCGTCCATCTGGTCGAGCATCGCCTTGAACGTCTGGTACATCGTCAGGGTCAGGCCGTGGGTGATCTTCAGCGAGTTGATCATCGACGGAATCAGCACCAGCATCTCGTGCGTCGCCGCGGCGGTACGGGTGATGTCGTCGGACAGGATGTGGAACTGCCCGGCCAGGTCGTCGAAACCGTCGAGGGAGTCCCACAACGACCGCAGTGACCAGCAGATCGGGATGTCGAAGCAGTGCTTCTCCCAGTAGAAGTACGACTTGATCGGCCGGAAGAAATCGTCGAAATCGGCGATGTGGTTCCGCAATTCGTCGGTGATCTCCGACGTCTCCCTGGTGGTCTTGGCGCTGTCGTCGGCGGCGTTGGCCAGATCCTGCGTCACCCGGTACATCCGCTCGGTGGTGCCGATCATGGTCTGCATCTCGTCGGCCATCTTGAGGATGTCGCCCATCCGGTCCTTGAGGAACTGCATGTTCTGCATCGTCGTCTGGCTTTGCATGCTGTTCTGGAACGGTATGGAGCTGTGCTGAATCGGGATGCCCAACGGCCGGGTGATGTCCTGGATCATCGCGATGCCGATGGTTCGCAGGACGTTGCGGGCGACCTTGTCCAGCACCAACATGTCGGCGGGGTTGCGCATGTCGTGGTCGGCGTCGACCATCAGCAGATCCGGGTTCATCCGGGCCTGGGAGAAGTGCCGGTCGGCGGCGGCCTGCCCGACGTTCGACGGCGCCGATTCCGGCAGGTAGTAGCGGTCGTTGTAGCTGGTCTTGAAGCTGGGCAACACCACCATGCCGACCAGGACGACGGCGCCGCTGACGGCCAAAATTGGTGCGGGCCAACGAACGACCGCGATGCCGACCCGACGCCACAGCCCCGTCCGCTTGGCCGCGCCCCTGGGCTCGAAGCGGTGAAACCGGCTGCCCAGGAAGACGACGGCCGGACCGAGCGTGAGGCCGGCCAGGACGACGACGAGCATGCCGATCGCCACGGGCGCGCCCATGGTGTTGAACCACGGCAACCGCGCGAAGCTCAGGCAGTAGGTGGCGCCGGCGATCGTGAGACCGGACCCCAGGATCACCGGGGCGACACTCTTGAAGGTGGTGTAGTAAGCGCTTTCCGGGTCCTCACCGGCTTGGCGCGCCTCCTGGTAGCGACCGACGAGGAAAATGCCGTAGTCCGTCGCGGCGGCGATCGCCAGCATCGTGAGGATATTGGCGGCGAACGTGGTGAGCCCAAAGACGTCGTTGTACCCGAGGAGCGCGACCACACCCCGCGAGCAGGCCAGCCCGACGAAGGTCATGAACAGCTGGATCAGCGTCGTCGAAATGGACCGGTAGACCAACAAGAGCATGATCGCGATGGCGGCCAGCGTGAACAACGTGATCTTGGCCAGGCTGTCATTGCCGATCAGGTGCATATCGTCGGACAGGGCGGCCGGGCCGGTCACGTAGGCCTTCACCCCGGGGGGCGCCTGGGTGTGTTCGATCACCTTGCGGACGGCCTCGACGGAGTCGTTGGCCAGCGTCGTGCCCTGGTTGCCGGCGAGGTTGATCTGCGTGTACGACGCCTTGGCGTCGGCGCTCTGCGCGCCGGCCGCTGTCAGCCGGTCGCCCCAGAAGTCCTGGATGTGCTGGATGTGCTTCGGGTCCTGGCGCAGCTTGCGGATCAGCTCGTCGTAGTACTTGTGCGCGTCGGGGCCCAGCGGCTGCTGACCCTCGATCACGATCATCACCGTGCTGTTGGAGTCGAACTCGTGAAAGTTGTGCCCCATCAACATCATCGCCTTCATCGAAGGCGCGTCGAGCGGGGTCATCGGAGCCGAGTGCATCTCGCTGACCGTCTCGAGCGGGGGAATGAGGACGTTCACCAGCACCGTGACGGCGACCCAGCCGATGATGATGGGCACCGCGAAGATGCGGATCATGTGCGGCAGGAAGGGGCGGTGGCCGCGTTCGGGCTTGCCGCCGTCGGCGGTCCTGATAGGACCGGTGTCGTCGGCGCTCAGGTCGCGGTGGCTGCCGATCTTGTTGTTGATGTCGGTCATGCGGACTTCACCAGGCAGAAGGTTTGGGCGTTGTGGCCTGCGGACTGTTGATGTTCTCGCTCGATTCCGTCGACGGTGATCTTGCAACTGATCTCATCGGCATCGGCCTGCGCCATGATGTTGGCGCTCACCGACGGCAACGTGGTCGAGATCGTGACCTGCCACGGCAGCGGGGCCCCGTTGACCTGGTGGGTGTTCGCGTCGGCGTCCCAGTAGTTGATGTTGGCCGTGCTGCCGGGCGGCCCGGCGATCTCGTACACGACGACCTTGGGGTTGAACTGCACGATCTCGATGCCCGCGCCGGCGTTGGCGTTGAGGTCCTTGGAGCCGAAGACCTTGTGGAGCCGGGACACCCCCACCGCGGAGATGCTGAGAACCACCACCAACACCAGGGGGATCCACGCCCGCTTGAGTCCGCGCGTGAGCACGCCGGAACGTGAGCCTGATTTCGAACCAGCCACTGCCCGACCGCCTTTCACCGCCCGCCGGCCCCGCACGCGTATTGCGAGAACCCGCCATCGCCGCTGACGACACCCGTTGTCACCGAAACATTTGCTCGGCTAAGCACTCTAAACCTTAGTGCACGGGGGCGTTCCTCCGGGGCGCGTTAGTGTGGCGGACGCCATAGCGTCATGGGGCCGCCACCCGCCCGGTGACCGGCGGCAGGTCGGCCAGGGTCGCGATCCCGGGGGCGGCGGCCACCACCGCGGGCACCGCGTTGGTCACCGGCATGGCGGTGTAGATCATGCCCAGACCCATGAAGCCGGGCTCCGTCCAGTCTTTGGGGGGCAGGCAGTGCAACACCGTGCGCATGTTGGGCAGGCCGAACACCTGGATCACGTGCCCGTGCTCGAGCGGCTTGGGCGGCTCGACGTGATTGCCCATGGTCCAGTTGAACCCGACGCTGACGACGTTGCGGTCGCCCTGCCAGCCGCGGTGGTAGCCGTAGACGCCGCCGACGGTGCCCGCGGGGATGGTCATGAAGCCCAGGTCGGAATCGGCGGTGGCCGCGGTGAACGTCACGTCGAACGTCATCCGGTCCAGCGTGGCCCCGATCGCGTCGGCCATCATGGCCGCGGATTCGGCGAACACCTCGCTTTCCCGACGCACGTTCTCGGCGAGCCCCGGGGAGTCGGGATCCTGCGAAAAGCCCATGGCCCTCTGAGTTTCCGCCGATTCGTAAGTCGAGCAGTCCACCGACTCGGTGATGCGGATCTCGTCGACGCGCTCACACGAGGCCGACAGCACCATGCCGACCATGTTGGTCATGCCCGGGTGGGCGCCGCTGCCGAAGATCGTCGACTCGCCGCGCTTGCAGGCATCCAGGATGCGCTCGCGGTCTTGCGGCGACTGCTTGCCGCCGGTGATCCAGGCCGCGCTGGTGCACACGTTGACACCCGATTCCAGCAACCGCACCAACTCGTCGACGCTGGGCCACAACGGGTTGTAGCAGCAGGCGTCGGCGCCCAACGCGATCAGCGCGTCGACGTCGTTGGTGGCCTGGACGCCGGTCGGTTCCGGCCAACCGGACAGCTCGGCGGCGTCGACGCCCACCTTGTCCGCGCCGTGAGCGTAGACGCCGACCAATTCCATGTCGGGCCTGCCGATGATGGCGTGCAGCGAACGCCGCCCGATGTTGCCGGTGGTCCACTGGATGACCCGTAGCGGACGGTCTGTGCTGGTGATGCTCATCGCGGCTCCTTTGACGTGAGTGAGGCTGGCGTGACGGGGGCTACTCGCTGATGTCGAACCCGGCGATGACCTTGGTGGGACGCACACGCACCACCAGTTCGCCGGGCACGGCGTTGCGGCGGCCGAACTCCTCGGCCCGATCCGCACCCATATACCGGCCGGCGATGCGCGTCGCGGTGCTCAGCAACTCTTGGGGATCGTCGGTCAGGGTCGCCACGCCCTGCACCTGGACGAAGGAGAACGGCGGGTGCGGGTCGTCGACGCAGAGGGTCACCCGCGAATCCCGGGACAGGGCACGGCCTTTCGCCGAGTCGCGGCCGGTGTTGAACACCACCTGGTCGTCGTCGACGATGATCCACACCGGCGCGACGAGCGGCCGCCCGCCCGTCGGCGGCGAGGTAGCCGAGCATGCCGGTGCGGGTGCCCGCGCTCAGGAACTCGACGACCTTCGCCGACAGCTTCGGCGGCTCGGCCACGCGCTACAGCCTCGCCAGGTCGTAGTCGCCCAGGTGGTCGATCAGGTTGTGCAGGTGGTCACTGGACGTGCCGAGCGTGTGCTCGATCGCGGTGAGCCGGGCCGCGTAGTGGGCGACGGGGTATTCCGCGGTCACGCCGATCCCGCCGTGCAGTTGCACCGCTTCCTGCGCGATGTGCCGGCCCGAGCGGCCGATCTGCAGCTTGGCGCGCGAGGCGATGACGGGGTCGAGGTTGCCGTCGGCGATCGACATCGCCGCGTACAGGCCCATGCTGCGCGCCAGTTCCAGCGAGACGTACATGTCGGCGGCGCGCTGGGTGAGCGCCTGGAACTTGCTGAGCGTGACGCCGAACTGCTTGCGCGTCTTGAGGTAATCGGTGGTCAGGCGCAGCGCCTCCTCCATCGCGCCGACCGCCTCCGAGCACAGCCCCGACTGGATGCGGATGGTGGCGTCGCGGATGGCGCGCGACGCGTCCTGGCCCGCTCCGAGGGGTTGCGCCGCCGCCTTGTCCAGATCGATCTGGGCTCCGCGCTGGCCATCGAACGTTGGGTAGGGGTGGCGGGTGACCGCGTCGGCGGCGGCGTCGACCAGGAACAGGCCGGTGCCGCCGTCGGGCAGCGCCGCGCTGACCACCAGGGTGTCGGCGCTGTCGCCGGCCAGCACGGGGTTCTTGCGCCCGCTCACGGTCCACGAATCACCTTGTCGCTCAGCGCGAGTCGCCAGGCCATCGGCTTGCGGCCGACGCGGCTCCAGGTGCGCGAACGCCAGCAGCCGCTGCCCGGCGGCCACCTCGTCGAGCAGTTCCTTGTCCGCGTCGGTGCCCAGTTCGGCGATCAGCGAACCGGGGCCCAGCGCGGCGTGCAGGATCGGCTCGGGGGCCAACCGCCGCCCGACTTCGATGAGCACGACGCTGATCTCGTTCTGGCCCGCCTCTTCCGGGTCGAAGCCCAGCCCGAGGATCCCGGTGTCGGCCAATTGGCTCCACACCTCGCGGCTCCAACCGAGGTCGGAGGAGATGATCTTGTTGCGGGTCTCCGGATCGTAGGTGCGGGACAGGAGCTCGCGCGTGGTGTCGCGCAGCAGCGCCTGCTCGTCGCTCAGCTGAAAGTCCATGGCTGCCTCACAATCCCAGAATGGTGGACGAGATGATGTTGCGCTGCACTTCGCTGCTGCCGCCGTAGATCGACGTCTTGCGATAGTTCAGGTAGTGCGGCGCGCTGTGTTGCGCCCACGCCGGCGACGCGATGTCCGCCCCGTCGGCGGGCAGCGCGTCCGGGCCGGCGACCTCGACCAGCAGTTCGGTGGCCACCTGCTGCAGTTCGCTGCCGCGCAGTTTGAGCACCGACGAGGCCGGGTTGGGCTTGCCGTCCGACGAGCTGGACACCACCCGTGACTGCGTGAGTTCGAGTGCCAGCAACTCGTTTTCGGCCTCGGCGAGCCGGGCCGCGAACAACGGATCGGCCAACAGGCCGGTGGCGGCGGCGTGCTTTTTCACCTCGGCGAGACGCACCTTGGTCCGGCCGACACCGGCGATCCCGGTGCGTTCGTTGCCCAGCAGGAACTTCGCGTAGGTCCAGCCTTGATTCTCTTCGCCGACAAGCTGATTCGCCGGAACCCGGACGTCGGAGAAGAACACCTCGTTGACCTCGTGGCCGCCGTCGATCGTCTTGATCGGCCGCATCGTCACGCCCGGCGTCTTCACGTCGAAGAGCAGGAACGAGATCCCGGCCTGCTTCTTGGGGGCGTCGGGGTCGGTACGCACCAGGCAGAAGATCCAGTCCGCGTACTGCCCCAGCGTGGTCCAGGTCTTCTGCCCGTTGACGACGTAGCTGTCGCCGTCACGGACCGCGGTGGTGCGAAGCGAGGCGAGGTCCGAGCCCGCCTCCGGCTCGGAGAATCCCTGGCACCACCAGATGTCGAGGCTGGCCGTCGGCGGCAGGAAGCGCTCCTTGATCTCCTGCGAGCCGAACTCGGCGATGACGGGGCCGACCATCTTGGTGTTGAAGTTCAGCGGTTCGGGGACGCACGCCAATTGCATCTCGTCGGCCCAGATCTGGTGCTGGGTGGGTGTCCAGTCCTTGCCGCCCCATTCGACCGGCCAGTTCGGCACCGCGAGCCCGTGCTCGTGCAGGATCTTATGGCTGGTGACGATGTCCTCGTGGTTCACCTCCGCCGAGCCCGAGCGCACCCGCTGGCGCACCTCTTCGGGGATCTTGGTGGTGTAGAAGGTGCGAAGTTCGTCGCGGAACGCGGCTTCCTCCGGTGTGAGTGCCAATTGCATGGCGGCCTCCTTTGCCTGGTGGTGAACGTGGTGACCCCGCGAAAGTGACGCGCGTCTCCAGTTCCTCGCTCCATCTTGACTCATCGGTAACCGCGCTTGTACACAGCCTCCGGTTAGTCCACAGCAGGGCGCCGGGACGCCGTCGGACGCGCGGATGACGACGGGCGGCGGGCCTACCGTCGGGCCATGCGAACGGAACTTCCCGCCGAGCGGCTGCAGCGAATCCTGGTCGTCTCCTTCGTCCTCGGACGCGGGGTCATCACCGTCACCGGGTGCCGGGTCGGGGGCCGCGGACCGGACGTCGAGGTCCGGCTCGGCGCCGAGCCGGCGCTGCAGCCGCTCGGCGGGAAGTTCCGTTCGCATGGCCCGACGGTAGGCCCGCCGCCCGTCGTCATACGCGCGTCC
>NZ_LZKC01000433.1:0-699 GCF_001672685.1 Mycobacterium sp. E2462 | reverse complement strand
GAGCAGTGTGAGTGATATCAGCGGACTCGACTGCGAGGGAGCTTCATGACCAAGCTGAGGTTCGGGTACTTCATCGCCCCGTTTCACCGCGCGGGCACCAATCCCACGCTGGCCTTGCAACGTGACCTCGAGTTCATCGAGCACCTCGACGCCCTGGGCTTCGACGAGGTGTGGCTGGGCGAGCACCACTCGGCCGGCAGCGAGATCATCAGCTCGCCGGAGGTCTTCATCGCGGCCGCCGCCGAACGCGCCAAACGGATCCGGTTCGGCACCGGCGTCATCTCGCTGGCCTACCACAACCCGTTGTGGGTCGCCGACCGGCTGATGCTGCTGGACCATCTCACCCACGGCCGGGTGATCGGTGGCTTCGGCCCGGGCTCATTACCCACCGATTCAGCGATGATCGGGCTGAACCCGACCGACACCCGCGAACTGCTGGAAACCAACCTCGACATCGTCGCGCGCCTGCTGGCCGGGGAGGCGGTGACGGCCAAGACGCCGACGCACGAACTCGTCGACGCCCGCCTGCAACTGGCTCCGTATTCCGACGGGGGGATTCCGCTCGCGGTCGCCGCCGTGGCGTCACCGACCGGGGCGCGCCTGGCCGGCAAGCACGGCATCGGGCTGCTGTCCATCGGGGCGACGCTGACCGTCGAGGGGTTCAACGCGCTGTCCTACCACTGGGGCATCGTCGAGGAG
>NZ_LZKC01000432.1:0-6158 GCF_001672685.1 Mycobacterium sp. E2462 | reverse complement strand
CCTCGCCTTCGACGCCACGGGCGGCGGAACGCTGGCCAGCCAGATCCTCAACGCCATGGAGGAGGCCGCCAGCGCGACCGCGGCGGAGTACTCGCGCTACGGGTCGAGCACCCACAAACAGGTTTACATCTACGGAGCGCTCGACACCGGACCCACGGTGCTCAACAGAAACTTCGGCATGGCTTGGGGCGTCGGCGGGTGGCTGCTCACCTGGTTCCTGCAGACCGCGGGTGCCGAAACCCTCGGCCGGCTGCGCCGGCGCGTCGCCGCGGAACTCACCACCACATTCGCGAGCAACTACACCCGCGAGGTCACGCTGGCCGGCATGCTGCATCCCGACGCGTTCAACGGCTACCTCCGGCGCGCCACCGGGGAAAAATTCCTGGTCACCCCGCACGCCGGCGGCTGACCTGTGGAGCGAGTGACGGGACTCGAACCCGTGTATACGGCTTTGCAGGCCGCTGCCTAGCCGCTCAGCCACACCCGCACGAACCGTCACCCTGCCAGGACGGCCCGTCACCGCCCAGCGTTTTCCTCGGCCCGATCCTTTTCCCTCGGCGACAAGCCCGGCGCCGGCGGCTAAGTTACCGGGTATGTGGGTTGGCCGCCGGTTCGGCGCTGTCCTTTCGATCCTCACCGTGGCGGTGCTGCTGGCGCCTCCCGCCGGGGCGCAACCACCGACAAAGCTCGCCGACCACCTCACCGACAGCAGCGGGGTGCTCACACCCGCCGACCGCGCGGCCGTCAACGCCGCCATCGACCGGCTTTACCGCGACCGCCACACCCAATTGTGGGTGGTCTACGTCGACAACTTCTCCCGGTTCCGGCCCGACAACTGGGCCGACCGGACCCGCAGCACCAGCGCCATCGGTGACCGGGACGCGCTGCTCGCGGTGGCCACCAACACCAAGCTGTACACGTTCACCGCGTCGGCGCAGAGCATCTCAGCCGACGACCTGAACAGTCTGCGTAACAACAAGATCGAGCCGGCGGTACGCGCCAGGGACTGGGCCGGCGCCGCGGTCGCCGCGGCCGACGGGTTGACGACACCCGCAACCGCGGCCGCGCCACCGCCGAGCCCGCCGGAACCCGCGTGGAATCCGCAACAGCCCCCCAAGCCGCCCTGGGTGACGATCGCCGTCGGTGCCGCCGCCATCCTGCTCGCCATCGTGGTGCTCGTCGTCGTCCTGCGTGCGCGCGGCCGGCGCGCCGGCCCCGGCGCGGGACACGCGGACGCCCACGCGGCCGGCGACCCGTTGTCGCGGGCGCTGTCGACCGCCGAGACCCGCCTGCGCCAGATCTCCGACTACGCCGCCCGGCATCACGACGCCCTCGGCGCCGAGGCGCGGGCCCGGCTCGACGCGGCGAACGGCGAACTGGCGGCGGCGCGGGAGGCGGCGGTCGGTGACGGCGCCGCGGCGATCGCGCACGCCAACAGCGCGTCGACGCTCTTGGCGGCGGCGCGGGAGGCGGCGGTCGGTGACGGCGCCGCGGCGATCGCGCACGCCAACAGCGCGTCGACGCTCGCCGCCGAGGCGCAGACGCTCGCCAACGCCGACGTCGCGGCGGCGCACCGGCCGCGGCGTCGTGGGAGCGCCTCCGCGAAGCGGTGACCGGGGGACACGCCGTCGCGGTGTCGCCGCAACCGCTAAGCTGGCGCATATCGTGTAGTGAGCTGGCGCTCATATCGTCGCATTAACGTCGCGAATCAACGAACGACTTTGATTGTCAAGCGCATTGCGGCGCGGACATGCCAAACGCGTAAGTATGGCGCCGATCAGGAACGCACCAATCACGAGCGTCGTTAACCGACAGGGTGGCCGCGCACAGCGAGACGGTGCCGCCAGGAGCAGCACCAAGGCCTGACAACGCAGATCCACGGGGGGAACCATGGCGATCACGGACATTCCGGCATTCGCCCACTTGACCGACGCCGACATCGAGAACCTGGCCACGGAGCTGGACGCGATTCGTCGAGACGTCGAGGATTCGTTGGGGGAGCGTGATGCGCGCTACATCCGTCGCGTCGTGGCCACCCAGCGCGCCCTCGAACTGGCGGGCCGGGTGGCCTTGGCGGCCAGCTCCAAGCGAACCGCGTGGTGGGCGGGAACCCTGACCCTCGGTGTGGCGAAGATCCTCGAGAACATGGAGATCGGCCACAACGTCATGCACGGGCAGTGGAACTGGATGAACGATCCGGAAATCCACTCGACCACGTGGGAGTGGGACATGAGCGCGGCGTCGAAGCACTGGGTCGCCGCCCACAACGTCGCGCACCACAAATACACGAACATCCTCGGCATGGACGACGACGTGGGTTACTTCGTCCTGCGGGTCACTCGCGACCAGCCGTGGCAGCCCTACAACGTCGGCAACCTGCTGTACAACGCCGCCCTGGCGCTCGGATTCGAGTGGGGGATTGGCCTGCAAACCGTCGACTTGGAGAAGCTCGTCGACGACGGGCCGGAGCGCGACATCGCGGCCGAACGCACCCGCGAATTCGTCACCAAGGCGGGCCGGCAGGTGGTCAAGGACTATCTGGCGTTCCCCGCGCTCACGGCGCTCTCGCCGGCAGCCACCTACACCTCGGCGGTGAAGGCGAACGCGACGGCCAACGTCATCCGCAACGTGTGGGCCAACGCGGTGATCTTCTGCGGACACTTCCCCGACGGCGCCGAGAAATTCACCGAAACCGATATGGTCGGCGAGTCGAAAGGGCACTGGTACCTGCGACAGATGTTGGGCAGCGCCAACTTCGAGGCCGGGCCCGTGCTGCGGCTGCTCAGCGGCAATCTGTGTCACCAGATCGAACACCACTTGTTCCCCGACCTGCCCAGCAATCGGCTGCACGAGGTGTCGGTGCGGGTGCGGGCGTTGTGCGACAAGTACGACTTGCCGTACACCACAGGCTCTTTCGCGGTGCAGTACGGCAAAACCTGGCGGACCATCGCCAAGTTGTCGGTGCCCAATTCCTGGCTGCGCGACACCGCCGACGACGCCCCTGAGACCCGCAGCGAGCGGATGTTCGACCGGCTCGAGCCCGGCTACGTTGCGGCCACCGGGGCGACCGGACGCCGCCGCGGGCTCAAGACCGCCATCGCATCCGTGCGCGACTGGCGCGCCACCAACGGCCGTCGCCGCGGCGCGACCCGGGTGCGCGCGTAACTCATCCGATCGAGTCGGCGCCGCGCTGACCCGCCGCTCACGGGCCGCCGCGCCAGTGTTCGATCCTGTGATGATCGGGGGCGAACCCGTGCTCGATGCCCCATAGGACGGCTTGGGTTCGGCTGCCCGCGTCGATCTTTCGATAAATCGTCCGGATATACGACTTGACCGTGTTGGGGCTCAGATACGTCAGCCTCGCCACGTCGGCATTGCTCTTGCCTTGGGTGATGAGGGCGAGGATCTCCGCCTCCCGATCGCTGAGCCCTTCGCCGCGCCCCGGCCAGTCGAGGCCCGGGGCGCTGCGCGCCCGCAGGGGGGCGTCGCTGATCACCGTCGCACCGGCGTGCACGGCCTCCAACGCGGCCACCAATTCTCGCGCCGGCAACGTCTTCGATAGGTACCCGTGCGCCCCGTGCCGCTGAGCGCTCGCGATCAGGTCAGGGTGAAAGTTCCACGTGTACACCACAACTCGATGCGCGCGTGGGTTGGCGACCAAAACGGCGATTTCGTCCTGATCCGACTCGGGCTGGGCGAACGAGTCGTACAAGACGATGTCGACGACGTCGTCGACGGGCATCGACGAGTCCAGCTCGGCGACCACCACCCGGTCGCGGTAGCGGTCGAGCATGTTCGCGACACCCATCACGACCACGTCGTAATCGTCGACGAGCGCCACGGTGATCGGGCGGGCTGGGGGCATGCGGGCGAGATTACCTCCCTAGGGGTGTATTACCACCCCCTTTCGGGTGGTCGACTTAAGTACGTCAAGCACACGCGCGACGGGTCTGCCATCGGACCGCAGATCTCAGCAGATCGGAAAGGCTCACCATGATCATTCTCGGCATTGTTCTCATCGTCCTCGGCCTCGTATTGCCCAGTCTGGTACCGACTTTCGCGTTCGCCCACCTGCTCGTCGTCGCCGGAGTGATCCTGTTGATCGTGGGGGTCGTCCTGGCCATTCTGGGTTCGGCCGGCCGCGCCGTCGGGGGACGCCGGCATTACTACTGAGGGAGCCGGCCCGCATCGGGCGACACGACGTCGTGCGCCCGATGCGGTCGCCTGAGTTTGGCCTTGTGCCGGCCGTGGCTCTGTTCTACCCTGAGTTAGGTAAGGGTACCCTAACTTTGGGAGTGACATGGACACCTTGACTTCCGCACCGATCTCCGACGTCTTAGCCCGGCTGTTCGACGAAGCCCGGGCCGCCGACGGGGACCTCGAGGCGCGGTTCACCGAGCTGGGCGACGGCCGTGACAACGCGATCGCGGAGCTGCTCGCGCGCGAGGCGGCCGACTACAAGGGGCTCTACCACGGTTTCGCGGACAATTTCCTGAGCGTGTCGGCCGAGTTCGGCCAATTCCTCTACATCTGCGCCCGGGCGCGGCAGGCCAGGCGTATCGTCGAGTTCGGCACGTCGTTCGGCATCTCCACCATCTATCTCGCCGCGGCCTTGCGCGACGGTGGTGGCGGTGAACTCATCGGAACAGAACTCGAGCCCGCCAAGGCGCGGCGGGCGCGGGAAAACCTCGGCGCCGCAGGGCTGGACGACCTCGTCGACATTCGGGTGGGAGACGCCCTGGAAACGCTCCGCGAGGACGTCGGCGACGACATCGACCTGGTATTGCTCGACGGGGCGTTCAGCCTTTACCTGCCGGTGCTCAAACTCCTTGAGCCGCATCTGAACCGGGGCGCCCTCGTCATCGGGGAGAATGCCGTCGACGAGTCGGGCGAGTACCTGGCCTACGTGCGCAATCCCGAGAACGGTTACCGCACCATCCCGCTGCCCTTCGACCGGGGCCGCGGTAACGAGATGTCGGTGCGCACCGCCTGATTCGCGCCCACCGGCATTGGCTACACCGGTGATTCGAAGTGTTCGCCGTGTTCGGGCGCGCACGGGCGGAGTCCCGGAGCGGGCGCGCGGCGCCCAGCGGTTAGCGTCGAACAAACCCACAGAGGGGACAGCGAATGGCGGGTGCTCCGAATTCAATGATGGCGGTGCTGGCGTCGATCGCGCTCGCCTCGGGCCCCGCGGCCGCCGCCGCACCCGTTCCCCTCGATCTCGCACCCGCGAAGATCGACGTCAGCGTCGCGACCGTGACCTACGACTGCGGGGCCCAATCGCCGATCAGGATCGTCGGGCAGGATTCGACGATCACCCTGACCGGGTCCTGCGGCGAGGTCGACGTCACCGGAATCGCAAATACCGTGAACCTGCCGAAGGTGGCCGTCATCAACGTCTCCGGTACGGGCAACCACGTCACCTGGGAGCAGGGGCCGGGCGGCGGCGCCCTGCCGCGCATCAGCAATCCCGGCGGAGCCAACGACATTCGCGGGCCCGGCGGCATTCAAATCCAAGCGGGCCGCGGCTGACGCTGGCCCTGATCGCGCGCTCGTGCCACGATGGCGGCATGGGTGACGACGCACCGGCATCGGAACGCGAATTCAACGAGCGCAACATCGAGGAGTTCCGCCGAAACGGCGGCAAAGTCGGCGGACAGTTCGAAGGTTTCCCGCTGCTGCTGTTGACTTCGACGGGCGCGCGCAGCGGCGCGCAACGGGTCAACCCCGTCGCCTACTTCGAGATTGACGGCGGCATCTACGTCGTCGGTTCCGCGGCGGGTCGGGACAAGAGTCCCGCCTGGGTGCACAACATCCGCGCGACCCCCCTCGTCACGGTCGAGATCGGCGCTGACCCGCCCAAACCCGCCACCGCGCGCGAATTGCCGCGCGAGGAGCGCGATTCCATCTATCGCGTCGTCGTCGAACGCGCTCCCGGCTTCGGCGAATACCAGGAACGCACCGACCGGGTGATCCCGGTGTTCGAATTGGTCTGGAACTAAGCGGACGCCGATTCCGCAACGTCGCGTCGCCGACCCGGGCACAATGAGGGACGCCGAAGATCGGACGACAACGAGATGAGGTCGGCGATGAGACAGGTGTTGCGGCGCTCGGCGGTCGGCGCACTGGCTCTCGGGCTCGTGGGGGTGCCGGGGGTC
>NZ_LZKC01000431.1:0-1168 GCF_001672685.1 Mycobacterium sp. E2462 | reverse complement strand
ACGTGGCACCGATGTGGCCGACCGCGAAGGTGATCAGCAAACCCATGCTGCGCCAGAGCATTTCCCCCAGGGCGAGCAGGCATACCAGCCCCGGCAGCCACAGGCACAGCTCACCGCCGTCGTCGACGAACGCGCTGCCGATCAGGGTGCCCAGATGCCCGCGCGCCAGATTGTGCAGGTTGGTGCTCATGCGGCTGACGGCGACGTGGCGCGCGTGCGGACCCAGGGCGTTCAGGCCCGCGTAGACCGCGATCAGCAGGACCGCGTACGCGGAGGTGACGCGCAGCGACGCCGCGCCGCCCCAGGCCCGGGTGGGCGCGTCCAATCGCAGCGTGGTTGCGCCGCGGCTCGCCGCGTCGCGGACGGCGCCCAGCGACACCATCAGTCACCACCCGATCCCGGCCAGCCGCTGTCGCGGGCCAGGAGGTCGCTGATGGTCTCTCGGCGCACCAATTCGCGGGACCGCCCGCCGGACACCCCGACGAGCGGCGGTCGACCGACCATATTGCGGCTCGATCCCACCGAGTGGTGATAGGCGCCGGTGCACGCGATCGCCAGGAGATCGCCCGGACGGATGTCGGCGGGCAACTGGACGTCGCGCGCGATCTCGTCGTCGGCGCCGCAGTCGCGGCACACGACCGTGACCTGAGCGGTCGCCGAAGGCTGATGACGATTCGCCAGCGCGACGGTGTATTTCGTGTGTTGCACGGCCTCGCGCGGGTGATCGATCCCGCCGCCGTCGACCGCGACGAAGGTCCGCCCGCCCGGGCCCCGCTTGACCGTCACCACCCGGCACAGGGTGATCCCGGCTCGCGCCGCGATCGCCCGCCCCGGCTCGATGACCACCCTCGGCCGGGGATAGTCGTGGTCGGCGCGGCGTCGCTGCGCGTCACCTCCGCGTACGCGGTCCTGCTGATCGCGGTCTACGCGGGCCTGAACGCCCTGGGTCCGCACGCGCGCCACGTCGCCGTCAGCCGCATGAGCACCAACCTGCACAATCTGGCGCGCGGGCATCTGGGCACCCTGATCGGCAGCGCGTTCGTCGACGACGGCGGTGAGCTGTGCCTGTGGCTGCCGGGGCTGGTATGCCTGCTCGCCCTGGGGGAAATGCTCTGGCGCAGCATGGGTTTGCTGATCACCTTCGCGGTCGGCCACATCGGTGCCACGT